>WOUX01000004.1 GCA_009773075.1 bacterium
CATAAATTTGAGTGCTGTTAGGAATAAAGAGAACAACTTAGTAGTAATGAATCGTAACGGTATGATTACGATACTTGACAATGATGAAAGAGAAAGAGAGCGGTACTCTCTCATTTATGGTGCAAAACTTAAGATTGAAGAAAAAGAGGCAGTAAAGCCAGGACAGCTGCTTGCAGAATGGGATCCATATACCACCCCTATCTTAACAGAGGTTTCTGGGACTGTTAAATTTGGGGATATAATAGAAGGTGTTACTATGCAGGAGCAGGTAGATGAGGTTACTGGCCTTTCTAGAAAGGTGATTATCGAATCAAAGGATCCTGATGCCCGTCCAAGGATTTCTATTAAAAATGAAAGTGGCCGTACTGCAAAGTTACCTGGATCAGAATCCCCCGCAACATACCTTCTTCCGGTCAAAGCAAATATTATAGTAAATGAAGGGAATCAAGTAAATGCTGGGGATGTTATTGTCAAAATTCCTCGAGAGACTACCAAGACAAAGGATATAACTGGGGGATTACCTAGGGTTGCTGAGTTGTTTGAAGCGAGGAAACCTAAGGAATATGCTGTAATATCCGAAATAGATGGTATTGTTTCCTTTGGTAAAGATATCAAAGGGAGGAGAAGGGTTATAATTACTCCAGAAATTGGTGAACCTAAAGAATACCTGATCTCTAAAGGGAAACATATAAGTGTTCATGAAGGGGACAGAGTAAGGGCAGGAGAGCCTCTTATGGATGGTCCGGCGAATCCTCATGATATTCTGTATATCCTTGGAGAGAAAGAACTGGCAAGGTATCTGGTTGATGAAGTACAGGAGGTTTATCGTCTCCAAGGTGTGAAGATAAATGATAAGCATATCGAGGTAATCGTCAGACAGATGCTTCGTCGAGTTAGGATAAAAGAGGTCGGAGATACAGATTTTCTAATCGGAGAACAGGTGGAGAGGTATGTGTTTGAAGAGGAAAATGAAAAAGTAAAGACAAAAGGAGGTAAACCGGCTATTGCTGAACCTCTGCTTCTTGGAATCACCAAGGCTTCGTTGAGTACTGACAGCTTTATTTCGGCAGCTTCTTTCCAGGAGACAACGAAGGTATTAACCCAAGCCAGTATTGAGGGGAAATGTGACCGTTTGAAAGGTTTGAAAGAGAATGTGATTATGGGTAGATTGATTCCTGCTGGCACAGGTTTCCCAGGATATAGAAATTTGAAGACAGAAGTTGTGAATGGTGGAGAGGAAATTTGTGTGGAAGAAAAATAGTTAGCAAAAAAGCAATAAAAAGCTTGACAAATAAGGCGATTATTGAGAATATATCCAATTTTATGGTTAACAATTTTAGAAGGGAGTTAATGTGCCTACTATAAACCAATTGGTCAGAAAGGGGCGTAAAAGGGTAAAGAAGAAAACGGATGCCCCTGCTTTAGGGAACTCGCCACAGAAAAGGGGTGTTTGTACTCGAGTTTATACCTCGACGCCTAAAAAACCCAATTCAGCACTGAGAAAAGTAGCGAGGGTTAGACTGACTAATGGTATAGAGGTTACTTCTTATATACCTGGAGTTGGGCATAACCTTCAAGAACACTCTGTGATTTTAATTAGAGGTGGAAGGGTTAAAGACTTGCCCGGCGTTAGATATCATGTTATTAGGGGAACTCTGGATTCTGGAGGAGTTGTGGACAGGAAAAGAAGCCGTTCTAAATACGGGGCAAAGAAACCGAAGTAAGTTTTAGCAATAAATGTTTAGTTATTCAAAACCTGTGGGGTATATAGATGCCTAGAAGAAGGGAAGTTCCTAAAAGAAATATTTTACCGGATCCTAAGTATAAAGACATAAACGTAGCAAAGTTTATAAATATAATTATGCTGAAGGGGAAAAAGAATTTAGCCGAATCCATAACCTACGGCTTCTTTGATATCATTAGGGAGAAAACAAAGTCTGATCCTATCAAGATTTTTCAAAGAGCTTTGGACAATGTTAAGCCAGTTATTGAAGTTAAATCTCGCCGTGTTGGTGGGTCGACATACCAAGTACCTATGGAAGTTAGATCTGAGCGACGAGTTGCTTTGGGGATACGCTGGTTAATAAATTTCGCTAAAAAAAGACAAGAAAAAACAATGGCAGAAAAATTAGCTGCGGAAATTCTTGATGCCGCAAATAGCCGGGGCGCAGCTTTCAAAAAGAAGGAAGACACTCATAAGATGGCTGAAGCCAATAAGGCTTTTGCCCATTACCGTTGGTAGAAATAGGCCATAGGTTTTTCCAGTAAAGATAATGCCCATCTTCACAAATTGGTGTGGTTAAAGGATCCTTAATCTTGGGATTAGACTTAGACTTATTGATAGAAGGAGTGTTAGTTGTTTTTGGTCTATTCAATTTTTAATTTAAGTTTTTTTTTATGTTTTAGAGGTTGGCATAAATTTGGCAATACTGGTTCCGTTAGAAAATACAAGAAATATAGGGATTATGGCGCATATAGACGCAGGTAAAACTACAACTACGGAAAGAATACTGTATTATACTGGTGTTTCTTACAAGATGGGTGAAGTCCACGATGGATCAGCCATCATGGACTGGATGGAGCAGGAACAAGAGAGAGGTATAACCATAACCTCTGCGGCTACAACTTGTTTCTGGAATAGTAATAGGATTAATATTATCGATACCCCTGGGCATGTTGATTTTACTATAGAGGTTGAAAGATCTTTACGCATTTTAGATGGAGCTGTGGTTACATTTTGCTCGGTAGGACGGGTTGAACCCCAATCAGAGACTGTTTGGGGGCAAGCGGACAAGTATCATATCCCAAGGATTGCCTTTATCAATAAGATGGATAGAGTAGGAGCCGATTTTTTCCATGTGATCGATATGATGAAAAATAAACTACAGGCTAATCCCATAATTCTACAGTTGCCTATTGGCAAGGAGGAAAACTTCAGGGGTGTTGTTGATCTGATTAAAATGAAGGCCATGGTTTATGATGAAAGCACTCTAGGGGCAGAATTTAAAGAAGAGGAGATCCCCCCAGATTTAACTGATTTTGCTTTGGAATATCGAGAGAAGCTTATTGAGTCTGTGGCTGAGCAAGATGATATATTAATGGGTAAATACCTGGAAGGGAAAATTATCACCAACGAAGAACTTAATCAAGTAATTAGGAGTGAAACTATAGCTAATAAGCTTGTTCCTGTATTCTGCGGTGCAGCATTTAAGAACAAAGGTATCCAACCTTTATTAGATGGTATTGTTGACTATCTTCCTTCTCCTAAAGATGTTCCGCCAGTTAAAGGGATGAACCCTGATGGTGAAGAAGTTATAAGAGAGGCAGACCATAAAGCCCCTTTTTCAGCTTTGGTCTTTAAAATTATGAATGATCCATTTGTGGGTCAGCAGTACTTCTTTAGAGTTTATTCTGGGTTTATTGAGAAGGGTTTATATGTATATAATTCTACTAAGGACAAGAAGGAGAGGATTGGTAGGCTTTTAAAGGTTCATTCCAACAAAAGGGAGGAAGTTAAAGAGGTCTATGCAGGGGACATTGCCGTTGCCATTGGTTTAAAAAATACTACTACAGGTGATACTCTTTGTGATAAAAACGATCCGGTAATTTTAGAATCCATTGAGTTCCCTGATCCGGTGATGTCTGTTGCAATTGAGCCTAAGACAACGGCTGATCAAGAAAAACTGGCAGAGTCACTTCATAGATTAACTATAGAAGATCCATCTTTCAATGTCCGTATAGATGAGGAGACAAATCAGACTATTATTTCTGGGATGGGTGAGTTACACTTAGAGATAATTGTTGACAGATTACTTAGGGAATTTAAGGTGGCTGCTAATGTTGGTAAACCTCAGGTGGCTTTTAAAGAAACTATTACTAAGTCCGTTAAATCAGATGGTAAATTTATTCGTCAGTCCGGAGGACGTGGCCAATATGGAGATGTACGGCTTGAATTAGAGCCTCAAGAACGGGGGGCAGGTTTTGAGTTTGTTAATAAAATTATAGGGGGTAGTATCCCTAAAGAATATATCCCTGCAATAGAAAAAGGTGTAATCGAGGCTATGGGGAGGGGGGGGTTAGGTGGATATCCTGTAGTAGATGTAAAGGTTACACTATATGATGGTTCTTACCATGATGTTGATTCATCAGAATTGGCATTTAAGATTGCCGGCTCTATAGGTTTTAAAGAAGGGGCAAAGAAGGCCCAGCCGATTTTATTGGAACCTATTATGGCCGTTCAAGTAATGGTTCCGGAGGAATTTATCGGTGATGTTGTTAGCAATCTTATTTCTAGAAGAGGGAAAGTTTTAGATATGAATGTTAGGACAAGCTGGAAGATTATAGAAAGTAGGGTGCCACTGGCTAACATGTTTGGTTATTCGACCGACTTACGATCGGCTACACAAGGCAGGGCCACTTATACTATGCAGTTTTCTCATTATGAACCGGTTCCAGCTTCCATTGCTGAGAATATTTTGGGATAGGTACGACAGGAGAAAATTCCTGAGGAGGAGGATACAGGCATGTCAAAGAAGAAGTTTGAGAGGACTAAGCCGCATGTTAATATAGGTACAATAGGTCATGTTGATCATGGTAAGACGACATTGACTTCAGCGATAACCAGAGTCTTGAGTAATCAGGGTTTTGCGGAGTTTAGGTCTTATGATAGCATAGACAATGCGCCGGAGGAGAAGGAGCGTGGATTAACCATAGCGATAGCGCATGTGGAGTATGAGACAGGCAAGAGGCATTATGCGCATATAGATTGTCCTGGGCATGCGGATTACATAAAGAACATGATTACAGGTGCGGCACAGATGGATGGTACCATTTTAGTAGTTAGTGCTGCGGATGGACCTATGCCTCAGACCAGAGAGCACATATTATTAGCCAGGCAGGTTAGAGTGCCTTACATAGTGGTATATTTGAACAAGGCGGACATGGTAGATGATCCGGAGTTAATGGAGTTAGTGGAGTTAGAAGTTAGAGAGCTTTTGAGCGATTATGATTTTCCTGGGGATGAGATACCAGTTGTATCGGGGTCAGCGCTTAAGGCATTGGAGTGTGGTTGTGGCAAGAGAGAGTGTGATAATTGTAAGAGCATATTAGAGTTAATGGATGCAGTAGACGCCTACATTCCTGAGCCGGTTCGAGACATAGACAAGCCGTTTTTACTGCCAGTGGAGGATGTTTTCAGCATATCTGGCAGGGGTACAGTAGTGACAGGCAGAGCAGAGCGTGGGATAGTCAAAGTAGGGGATGAAGTTGAGATAGTGGGAATAAGGCCGACAGTGAAGACAGTCTGTACAGGGGTTGAGATGTTCAGGAAGATATTAGATCAGGGGCAGGCTGGGGACAACATAGGGGTATTGCTTAGGGGTACAAAGCGGGATGATGTAGAGCGTGGGCAGGTTGTATCGAAGCCTGGCAGCATAACTCCTCACAAGAAATTTAAGGCAGAGGTTTATATATTGGCTAAGGAAGAGGGAGGCAGGCACACACCGTTTTTCAATGGTTATAGGCCGCAGTTTTATTTTAGGACAACGGATGTTACAGGGATAGTTACGTTACCGGAGGGGGTAGAGATGGTAATGCCTGGAGACAACATATCATTGGTTGTGGATTTGGTAACTCCGATAGCCATGGAGAAGGAGTTGAGGTTTGCTATTCGTGAAGGTGGTAGAACTGTGGGCGCTGGCGTGATAAGTGATATTGTTGAATAAACTTTAGTCACTTAACTTGAAAGGAAAGAGGTGGGGTTTTAAGCAATGAATGAACAAAGCAAAAAGATAAGAATCCGTTTAAAGGCCTACGATTATAGACTTTTAGATCAGTCTGCCGAGGAGATTGTTGAGACTGCTAAAAGGACTGGGGCAAAGGTTGCTGGACCTATACCTCTTCCTACAGTGATTAATAAGTATTGTGTTTTACGTTCCCCTCATGTTGACAAGAAATCCAGGGAACAATTTGAGATAAGAACCCATAAGAGACTTTTAGATATAATGGAGTCAACTCAGCAGACAATTGATGCTCTAATGAAGTTAGACCTCTCAGCAGGGGTTGATGTAGAAATTAAACTGTAGCGGCTGGAGAATATTGACATGACCAGAGGGATAATTGGACGAAAGTTAGGGATGACCCAGGTTTATTCACAAGAAGGAGATGTGTTGCCGGTAACAGTGATAGAAGCAGGTCCTTGTGCTGTAGTACAAAAGAAGACTTTAGGAAATGACGGATATAATGCTTTACAACTGGGTTTTTCTCAGAAGAAGAAAAACAAGATTAACAAACCCCTTGAGGGTCATTTAAAAAAACATAAGGCAAGTCTATATAGTTATCTGAAGGAATTTAAAGTTGAAAAGGTTGATGACTATCAAGAAGGAGAGAAGATTACTGTTGACGCATTTAATGCTGGAGATTTTGTTGATGTAACTGGGATTAGTAAAGGTAAAGGTTTTGCAGGAGTTGTTAAGAGATGGGGCTTCAAGGGAGGGCCCGGCGCTCATGGATCAATGTTTCATAGGGCACCAGGTTCTATTGGCGCGAGTGCTTACCCCTCACGGGTTTTTAAGGGGAGGAAGATGCCTGGTCGTCTGGGGGGAGATAGGGTAACTGTCCAGAATATCAAGGTTATTGAAGTGATGCCTGATGAAAATCTGATTCTATTAAAAGGTGCTATTCCTGGCTCTCGAAATGGAGTAGTTATCATCAGGAGCAGTATAAAAAAAAGAAATGATTGATGGTGGGCCGAGAGTACTTAGGAGTTTATAAATGCCGGTTCTAGACGTTTATGATATTGAGAAGAGAAAGATTTCAGAGATAAATCTCAATGATGAAATTTTTGATGTTGAGATAAAGCCCCACTTGATCTCTGATGTTGTGATTATGCAGCAGACAAATAGGAGGAGAGGAACTGCCTCAACCAAAAATCGGGCTATGGTTAGAGGTGGTGGTGTTAAACCCTGGCGTCAGAAAGGTACAGGCAGAGCTAGGGTTGGCTCACGAAGGTCTCCTCTTTGGGTAGGAGGTGGTACTGTATTTGGCCCCACTCCCAAGGATTATTCCTATTCCCTCCCCAAGAAGGTTAGGAAGGAGGCATTAAAATCTGTCTTAACTTTGAAGTTAAAGGAAGACAAGATAACTATTTTAGACAGTTTTAAATTAAAAGAAATTAAAACCAAGGCCCTTATACAGACACTTAGGAACCTGGATATAGAAAATGTCCTGATAATTGACCAGGATAACTTAAATTTGGAAAGGTCAGCAAGAAATATCCAAAATGCCAAAGTCTTGCCCCCCGAGGGTCTAAATGTTTATGATATACTAAAATATGAAAATCTAATCCTGGTTATGCCTTCTGTTGAGAAGATAGAGGCAAGGTTGTCACTATGAAAGATTTATATAAGATTATAAAAAGCCCTATGATTACTGAAAAGGGTGATGTCCAGAAAGAGAAGTACAATCAGCTTACCTTTGAGGTAAGCAAAGATGCCAACAAGATTGAAATAAAGAAGGCTGTGGAGAGGTTACTCAAGGTAAAGGTGTTAAATGTAAATACTTCAAATATTCGAGGTAAACCTAAAAGGTTGGGTAAAAATATTGGCAGGATGAAGGATTGGAAAAAGGCTATTGTTACTTTGAAACCAGGAGATCATATAGACTTTTTCGAGGGTGTTTAAACCCTTTTGTTCTTAGTCTCTGAGTTTGCATTCAAAGGGAGTTTTGAGTGAGCATAAAGATATATAAACCAACATCACCTGGAAGGAGATTCCAAAGCGTATTAACCTTTGAGGAGTTGACCTGTATCAAACCCGAGAAGTCTCTTCTCAGACCACTCGCCAAGACTGGCGGCAGAAATGCTTATGGTAGGATTACCTCCCGTCATATTGGTGGAAGACATAAGAGGAGATATCGGGTTATTGATTTTAAAAGGGACAAAATCGATGTGCCGGCCAAAGTAGCCACCATTGAATATGATCCTAATCGATCAGCACATATCGCTCTTTTGCACTATGTTGATGGTGAAAAGAGATATATAATCGCCCCTTTAAAACTTAAAGTCGGTGATACTGTGATTTCAGGTGAGAATGCCGATATTAAACCAGGTAACGCCCTGCCTTTAAAAAATATACCTTTTGGGACATTCATACATAATGTGGAATTAAAACCCGGGAAGGGCGCTCAGTTAATAAGAGGTGCAGGAACTTTTGGTCAGTTGATAGCTAAAGAAGGAAAATATGTTCAGATAAGACTGCCGTCTAATGAGGTTCGTCTGGTGTTAAACATCTGTTTTGCTACAATTGGTCAAACTGGCAACATAGATCATGAAAATATATCCATAGGGAAGGCTGGAAGAAAACGATGGCTGGGCAGAAGGCCTAGGGTTCGAGGTGTTGCAATGAATCCGGTTGACCATCCTCTGGGTGGAGGTGAGGGTAAATCCTCAGGAGGCAGACACCCAGTAACTCCTTGGGGAGTTCCAACTAAAGGGTACAAAACGAGGAGAAACAAAAGTACAGATAGATATATATTTTCAAAGAGGAAAAAATAGAAGTTAACATATTTATTTAGGCCCTAATAGGGTTAGAATTATAGAGGAGACTGATATGGCGCGATCAATAAAGAAAGGGCCATTTATTGATGAAAGTCTATTAAAAAAGATTAAAATAGCCAATGAAACGGTAACCAAGAAGATAATCAAGACTTGGTCTCGTAGATCAACCATTGTGCCCGAACTGATTGGTTACACTGTTGCTGTTCACAATGGCAAAAAATTTATTCCGGTCTTTATCACTGAGAATATGGTAGGACATAAGCTTGGTGAATTTGCACCTACTAGAACGTTCCACAGCCATTCCGGGGACAGGAAGAGTAAAATAGAAGGCAGGAAGCAAAAGAGATAAAAGGGTGTAAAAGGTGAAAAATAGTTATGGAAGCTAAAGCATCTGTTAATTATATTAGGGTATCGCCCAGAAAAGCTAGATTAGTGGTTGACCTGGTTCGTGGTAAAAGGGTAGAAGATGCTTTGACTATTCTCTCTGTTACTCCAAAAGCATCGGCCAGGATAGTTAAAAATCTTCTGAAATCTGCTGTTGCAAATGCTTCTCATGATAGAAACATTGATGTGGATACTCTGTTCGTTGATACTATTTATGTCAATGAAGGGCCCACACTTAAGAGATTTAGGGCTAGGGCTATGGGAAGGGCAGGTAGAATCCTGAAAAGAACCAGTCATATAACCGTAGTCTTAAAAGAAAGATAAAATTTTTAGAAGGGAGAAGATTTTGGGGCAAAAGGTCCATCCAATAGGGTTCAGACTGGGAATAACCAGAACGTGGAATTCAAAATGGTTTGCTGAAAAAGATTTTTCTGACTTACTTCAGGAAGACGTAAGGATTCGAAGGTTTATTAAAAGCAAACTTTACCATGCCGGTGTCTCAAGGATTGAAATTGAAAGGGCTACAAATAAAGCCAAGATCAATATATATACCGTTCGCCCAGGAATTGTAATCGGCAGAAAAGGTATAGAGATTGAGGCATTGAAGAATGAACTTAATAAGTTAACTTCAAAAGAGATTTATATAAATATTCAAGAAGTCCGCAAACCAGAGATTGATGCTCAGTTAGTTGCCGAAAATACAGCATTACAGCTGGAAAGAAGAGTTGCTTTTCGAAGGGCTATGAAGAGGAGTGTTACAACTGCCTTAAGATTAGGTGCTCAAGGGATAAAAATCTCCTGTGCCGGAAGACTGGGTGGTGCAGAAATGGCAAGGAGGGAGTGGTATCGAGAAGGCAGGGTTCCTTTACATACTTTAAGGGCTGACATTGACTATGGTTTTGCGGAGGCTCATACCACTTATGGAATCATTGGTGTAAAGGTCTGGATATTTAAAGGTGAGATCCTTTCAAAAAAGAGAGAAATAGATACGGCTAAATAGATTGATCAGATAGGGAAGTATTCACTATGTTGCAGCCAAAAAAGGTAAAATACCGAAAACAACAGAGAGGCAAGAGACGGGGCGTATCATCCAGAGGTTCTACCATTGATTTTGGTGATTTTGCTCTTCAAGCCGAAGAATGCGGTTGGTTAACAGCGCGCCAGATTGAAGCAGCTCGAATAGCAATGACTCGGCATGTAAAGAGAGGTGGAAAGATTTGGATCAGAATATTCCCTGATAAACCAATCACTGCTAAACCCGCTGAAACAAGAATGGGAAAAGGCAAAGGGCCTCCTGCGGATTGGGTGGCCGTAATAAAACCAGGTAGAATACTGTATGAAATGGAAGGTGTAGAAGAAGATACTGCCCGTGAAGCTTTTAGGTTAGCCAGTTATAAATTGCCAATACGCACAAGGGTTACTTCGCGGGGGAGGGAACATGAAAACAAGTGAAATTAGAGAGTTAAGTGATATGGAACTTACGCAAAAGGAGAAGTATCTATCAGAAGAATTGTTTAACTTGAAATTCCAGCTTGCAACAGGGCAGCTTGAAAATACCATGAGGGTTCCTCAGATAAAAAAGGATTTAGCAAGGATCAAAACCATCATTAGCGAAAAGAAACCATAGCATAAGGGGAGACAAAAGTGGGAGAGAGGGGGCGTAGAAAGACTCAGGTTGGAGTAGTTGTAAGTAGCAAAATGGATAAAACCGTGGTTGTTCAGGTAGACAAGGTTTTGAAACATCCGATATACAAAAAATATATTAGTAGAAGGAATAAGTATAAGGCACATAATGAAAAAAATGATTGTAATGTGGGAGATAGGGTTTTAATAATGGAAAGCAGACCTTTGAGCAAAGAGAAGATGTGGCGAGTTTATAAGATATTGGAAAAAGCGGTTTGAAGTAAGAAATGGGGTAAATACCGTATTTTGAGGGGCAAGCAATGATTCAGATGCAGACAGTGCTTAATGTGGCAGATAATTCTGGGGCCAAAAAGTTATTTTGTATCAAAGTATTGGGTGGGACTAGAAGGAGATATGCCAGTCTTGGTGATATTATTGTGGTTTCAGTGAAGGAAGCTATTCCGAACTCAAAGGTTAAAAAAGGTAATGTATCTAGGGCTGTAGTTGTTCGTACTGTTAAAGAGGTAAGGAGAAAAGACGGGTCTTATATAAAATTTGATGATAATTCAGCAGTGCTTATTAGTCCCCAAAATGAACCAATTGGAACTAGGATTTTTGGCCCTGTTGCTAGAGAACTTAGGGCTAAGAAATTTATGAAGATTGTATCATTAGCTCCAGAGGTACTGTGATTTAATAGAGAGGTTTTGATGTCTCAGATAAAATTCCATGTTAAAAAGGACGATCCAGTAGAGGTAATTGCCGGTAAGGAAAAGGGGAGAAAAGGCAAGGTCCTAAAGGTTATACCTGAGAAAAATCGCGTAATAGTTGAGAAGGTTAATCTAATCAAGCGACATGCTCGAGCATCCCAAACCAGTAAGGGTGGAATCGTTGAGAAAGAGGGTAGTATTCATATTTCTAATGTTATGATAGTTTGTAAAAAATGTAATTCGGGAGTTAGGGCCAAGAAAAAGGTTCTAGATGACGGGAAAAAAGTACGGGTCTGTATCAAGTGTGAGGAGATACTTAGTAAATAAGATAAAAAAGGATAGACAAGAAGGGTTAAGGAATTTCGATGCCAAGGTTAAAAGACTTCTACATGAAAGAAATAATGCCGGCTTTAATAAAAGAGTTTAACTACAGGAACCCAATGGAGGTCCCTAAGCTTGAAAAGATAGTAATAAATATGGGGCTGGGAGAGGCTATTCAGAATATCAAATTGCTGGACTCTGCGACTTCTGAGCTGTCTTTAATCATCGGTCAAAAGCCTATTATTACCAGAGCCAAAAAGTCTATTGCTTCATTTAAACTGCGGGAAGGTGTTCCTATCGGTTGTATGGTGACTTTAAGAAAGGAAAGAATGTATGAATTCTTCGATAGATTAGTCAATATAGCCCTTCCTAGAGTTAGGGATTTTAAAGGTGTAAGTGGAAAATCTTTTGACGGAAGAGGCAATTATGCTTTAGGAATAAAAGAACATATTATCTTTCCTGAGATTGATTATGACAAGATTGACAAAGTAAAAGGCATGAATGTGGATATTGTTACTACAGCCAAGACCGATGAAGAAGCTAAATCTCTGCTAAGGTTGTTAGGGGTACCTTTTAGGGATTAGGTGCATTAATTAAGGGAAGAATGTTTAGTTTAATCGGGGTAAGCTTTTTTGATGGAGGAGTTTTGTGGCCAAAAAATCTTTGATTGTAAAGGCTAAAAAACCTAATAAGTTTAGAGTTAGAGGATACAACCGTTGTCCCATTTGTGGAAGGGCTAGAGGATACTATAGGAAGTTTAATATGTGTCGCATCTGTCTTCGTAATTATGCGTTGAAAGGTGATATACCAGGAACCGTCAAATCTAGCTGGTAAAGAAAAATTTGTAGAAAGGGGTTGAAAAGCTATGATGACTGATCCTTTTGCAGATATGCTTACCCGTATTAGAAATGCCAACAAGGCAAAATTCAAGAAGGTCGATATGCCTTCCTCTAATTTAAAGGTTAGTGTAGCAAAGATATTAAAGGATGAAGGTTATATTAAAAACTATAAGGTAATAAAAGACAGTAAACAGGGAATCTTGACTATATATCTCAAGTATGATGGTGAAAACAATACGGTTATTGCTGGACTAAAAAGGATTAGCAAGCCAGGACGCAGGGTTTATGTTAAGAAAGACAAAATTCCAAAAGTGTTAACTGGTCTGGGCATAAACATTTTATCAACCCCGAGAGGGATTTTAACAGACAAAAAGGCAAGAGAATCGAATGTTGGTGGAGAGCTGCTCTGCTCTGTATGGTAGAGTTTTGGTTGGGAAATTCAGTGTCAGTGATCGGTGTCTCCGCCTGAGGCAGACTGACACGGACCTCTGTCAACATCCGTTTAGGGTTTAATTAGGATTTAGGATTTTTCCACAGTTTATTGAGCAGGTTCGTTATTTAAGGAGAACAAGGATGTCACGAATTGGCAAACTACCAATTCCAGTTCCAAAAGGTGTTGAGATAGTCTTTGAGGATGCTACTTTAAAAGTAAAGGGCACAAAAGGAGAACTGACTCAAGGGATAGACATGAGAATTGGTCTTACATTTGATAGTGAGAGAATAGTAGTTAATAGAAAAGATGATGATAAGAAGACTAGGGCCCTCCAGGGATTAACCAGAAGTTTAGTTGCCAATATGGTGGAGGGAGTGACAAATGGTTTTACAAAAACCCTTAATATTGTTGGAGTAGGCTATCGTGCTGAGTTAAAAGAGGATATACTGGGTTTGAATTTAGGATACTCACATCCAATAGAATTTGTGCTTCCTAAAGGCATTAGTGCGAAGGTGGACAAGCAGGTGAAGGTCACAATTGAGGGGATTGATAAGCAGTTGGTAGGAGAGGTGGCTGCAAAGATTAGGTCATTTAGAAGACCGGAACCATACAAAGGTAAGGGCATTTTGTACTCCGATGAGAGGATTCGTCGAAAGATCGGGAAATCCGGAATTAAATAGAGGTAGTTATAGAGATGGCTTTAAGAAAATTGAAAGAGTTGTCCAGACTGAGACGTAAAAAACGGATCAAGAAAAAAATAAGGGGGACCACTGAAAAACCGAGACTTTGTGTATTTCGATCTGCAAAACATATTTATGCTCAGGTAATTGATGATACTACTGGGAAAACTCTAGCATCAGCTTCAACTTTAAGTAAAGAAGTTAGGGATGGGTTGAAAAACTCTGGGAATATAGAAGCTGCTAAAAAGGTTGGAGAATTAATAGCTAAAAATTCTTTGGATAGGGATATAAAAAAAGTAGTTTTTGATCGAAATGGTTATTTGTATCATGGCAAGGTTAAGGCTCTGGCTGTTTTGGCTAGAGAAAAGGGGTTGGAATTTTAAATCAGTAAGGGCATATTGCAGTATACCCTTACTAAATTTATTGTGAAGGAATTGCAAAGGAGGAGGTAATTGCCCAGTATTAATCCTAATGAGTTGGATTTGACGGATAAGGTTGTTAGCATTAACAGGGTTGCCAAGGTAGTTAAAGGTGGAAGAAGGTTTAGTTTTAGTGCCCTTGTTGTGGTTGGTGATGGAAATGGTGCTGTCGGAAGTGGGTTAGGGAAGGCGAATGAAGTACCAGAGGCTATTAGAAAGGGGATAGGGCGAGCAAAGAAGGAACTTATTCGTATCCCAATTATTGATGGTACAATCCCTTATGAGGTAATAGGCAAATATGGTGCCGGCAGTGTTCTTTTAAAACCTGCATCCAAAGGTACAGGTATTATTGCAGGAGGATCTGTCAGAGCAGTCGTTGAGGCAACAGGGATTGCAAATATTCTGACGAAATGTTTGGGGTCACATAACCCTCATAATGCTGTTAAAGCCACTATTAATGCCTTAAGCCAACTTAGAAGTCCTGAAGAGATGGCAAAAAAACGTGGTAAAGAATTAAACGAGATTATTTGATCACGAACTTCCAGCCTTTGGTGGGAGTAAAACATGTGAATTATTTGCATTCCGCTGGCTAGCGTGGGTCCCTGAAAAATTTATGAATTTGCTTTCAGGAATACTTTTTCCAGTGAAGCATAGCTTTTTCAGATATATCATAAAAGATCAGATGGATACAACTAGTGTGAAAAGGGAACTATTTTATGGGCACAAAGGAGTTTAAGGTAAAACTGAAGAAGAGTGGTATTGGTAGACCTCGGAGACAGAAAGAGACATTAACTGGACTGGGCTTAACTAAGCTTAATAAAACAGTTACTTTAAAGGATACTCCTGAAAATCGAGGAATGGTTAAGAAAGTATCACATTTGATCGAGGTTATTGAACATGAGACTTAGTGAATTGAAGCCTTCTTCCCGGTTTAATAAGAGGAAAAAGAGGGTTGGGCGGGGACAGGGTTCTGGACATGGGCAGACTGCATGTAGTGGATCTAAGGGGCAGAGATCCCGCTCAGGAAGAAGTACTCCTCCTGGTTTTGAAGGGGGGCAGATGCCCCTTAAGCGTCGTCTTCCCAAAAGGGGATTTACTAATATATTTAAAAAGAAATACGTTTTGATAAATATAAGAGACTTAAGTGTATTTAAAGAAGGGACTGTGATAGATGATAAAGCACTGATCGAATGTGGACTGATAAAAGGTTCTTATGATGGCATAAAGGTATTAGGAGATGGAGAAATTACTTATCCTCTTACAGTGAAAGTTCACAAATATAGTAAATCGGCCAAAGATAAGATTGAGGCTGTTGGCGGGAAGATAGAGGTGGTTTAATTGCTAGTCGGGCTTCAAAATATACCCAAGATTCCTGAATTCTCCTGGAATTAATAGGGAAGCGTTAGCTTCGTTCTTTGCTCAGGCTAAAAGTACTCTCCTTGGTCTTTTTGATATGTTTTCGGGTGGGGCATTGGAGAATCTATCAGTGTTTGCTCTTGGTATAATGCCTTACATCAGTGCCTCTATTATTCTGCAACTGCTTACCGTAGTTGTTCCACATTTGGAGAGATTGTCCAAAGAGGGTGAAGCAGGGAGGAGAAAAATAACCCAGTATACTAGATATGGTACGATCATTTTGAGTATTATTCAAGGCTTTGGCATAAGTGTTGGTCTGGAGAGGATGACAGGCCCTGCAGGAGAAATGATAGCCCTCAACCCTGGTTTATCCTTTAAGGTAATGACAGTTATAACTTTGACAGCTGGAACGGCATTTATTATGTGGCTTGGCGAGCAGATTACTGAGCGGGGGATTGGAAACGGTATTTCTCTTATAATATTTGCTGGTATTGTTGCCCGAATGCCATCTGCAATCATTAATACAATACGCCTTTTAAAAACAGGAGAAATGGCACTATTTTTGATTTTGATACTTGTGGCTATGATGATTGTTATAGTTGGAATTATAGTTTTTGTGGAACGTGGACAGAGGCGAATTCCTGTCCAATATCCGAAGAGGGTAATGGGCAGAAAGATGTACGGTGGACAGAGTACTCACCTGCCTCTTAGAGTAAATACAGCCCCATATTTGCTTCTTCAATATTAATGTTTCCCTTAACTATAGCCAATTTTTTACCTAAATCTTGGATAGAACTCTATCCATGGCTTCAGAACATAATTGACAGCTTAGGTCCTGGCAGGCTTATTTATAGTATCCTATATGTCGCTTTTATTGTCTTCTTTTGTTACTTTTACACGGCTGTTAGCTTTAACCCCGTTGATATTGCCGATAATATGAAGAAATATGGAGGTTATATACCAGGGATAAGGCCTGGTAAAAAGACTGCTGAATATATAGATAAGGTTCTTACAAGAATCACTTTGGGTGGGGCTGTTTATGTTTCAGCTGTATGCGTGTTACCTACAATCCTTACCAGTAAATTCAACGTGCCTTTTTACTTTGGAGGCACGGCATTACTGATTGTTGTTGGAGTTGCCATGGATACAGCTTCACAGATTGAATCCCACTTACTTACAAGGCAGTATGAAGGTTTTTTGAAAAAAGCCAGGATAAAAGGGCGTCGTTAACAGTTGACAGTTAACGGAAAGCAAAGCTCAGAAAGTCACTCTTCCTTAGAGCGGAGAGGATGTCAATGGAGAAAGGGGTTTAATTATGAATCTGATACTGGTAGGTCCACCTGGTTCCGGAAAGGGCACTCAAGCAAAGATGCTGGTTGACAAGTACAATATTCCTCAAATTTCGACCGGTGACATACTCAGAGAAGCGGTTAAGGAGGGTTCTCCCCTGGGGAAGCAGGCAAAGGGTTTCATGGATAAGGGTGCTCTGCTTCCAGATGAGGTTGTTATAGGGATAATTGAAGAAAGGTTAAAAAAACCTGACTGTAAAGGGGGGTTTATTTTGGACGGATTTCCCCGGACAGTAGCGCAGGCTGAGGCATTAGGTGCCATTTTAGATAAGATGGACTTGAAGATTGAATACTTAATCAATATTGAGATAGACGATGAAGAGCTGTTAAAGAGACTCACGGGTAGGAGAACCTGTAGAAAATGTGGAAAAGGATACCATGTTGTCTTTGATCCGCCTATAAATAAAGATGTCTGCAATAAGTGTAAAGGGGAACTCTACCAGAGAGATGACGACAAAGAGGATACTATAAAGAGCAGGTTAAAGGTTTATCATCAACAAACTGCCCCTGTAGTTGAATTTTATCAGAAAAAGAACACATCCAGGGCTATTAATGGGCTTGGGAAGATAGACGAGGTTTTTCAAAGGATTACAGACATTATTCAACAGGGATAGATCACCAAGTTGAGGTTTTATGCCAAAAGAGGAAGCGATTGAGGTAGAAGGAACGGTCTTAGAAACTCTACCCAACGCAATGTTTAGAGTAGAATTGGAAAACGGCCATAAGGTTTTGGCTCATATCTCTGGTAAGATGAGGATGCACTATATTAAGATCCTTCCAGGTGATAGGGTTACAGTTGAATTATCACCTTATGACCTTAATAGGGGGAGGATTACTTACCGTTCCAAATGAACTGTAAGCGTTCAACGGTCAGAAATAAGACGAAGGCTGATAACTGAATGCTTATCTTTTTTGTAAAGGGTGGTGTGGTTAAGATGAAGGTGAAGGCCTCAGTAAAGAAAAGATGCGATAAATGTAAGATAGTGAGACGTAAGGGCGTAATTAGAATAATCTGTGAAAATCCAAGGCATAAACAGAGACAAGGATAGTCAGGGAGGTACATATATTGGCAAGAATTGCTGGGATTGATTTACCTAGAGGCAAGAGGATGGAAGTGGCATTAACCTATATTTATGGTATTGGCAGATCTACCTCGAAAAAGATTCTCGAAAAGGCCGGGATTGGTTCCGATATAAAATCCGATCAAATTACAGAGTCTGAGGTGGCTAAGATAAGGGAGATAATTGATCGTGAGCATAAAGTAGAGGGTGACTTACGGATGGAGTTCACCATGAATATAAAGAGGTTGATGGATCTAGGTAGTTATCGGGGGCTGCGCCATAGGCGTTCTTTGCCTGTTCGAGGTCAAAGAACCAGCACCAATGCTAGAACGAGAAAAGGACCCCGCAGGGCAATTGGAAGCAAGAGAAAGTAGGAGGTTTGATGGCAAAACAAGGGAAAGGTGTCAAGAAGAAAAAGGAAAAGAAAAATATCCAGAATGGTATAGCACATATCCAAGCTACGTTTAATAATACCATAATAACTATTACCGATTTAACCGGAAACGTGTTAGCTTGGTCTAGCGCTGGAACTCAGGGGTATAAGGGTTCAAGGAAGAGTACCCCCTTTGCCGCTCAGTTAGCAGCGGAAGATGTTGCAAAAAAAGCTATGGAACATGGGGTTAAAAATATAGAGGTTTATATTAAAGGGCCGGGGGCTGGTCGGGAATCTGCTTTGAGAACTCTCCAGGCTAAGGGATTCAATGTCAGTTTAATCAGGGATGTTACTCCTATTCCTCATAACGGGTGTCGTCCACCCAAGAGAAGAAGGGTATAAAGGAGGCACGGTTTGGCTCGGTACACAGGATCGGTTTGCAGGTTGTGCAGAAGAGAAAATTTGAAGTTGTACTTAAAGGGTGATAGGTGTTATTCAGATAAGTGTGCTTTTGAAAGGAAAGGTTATCCCCCGGGTCAGCATGGACAGAGCCGTAGCAAACATTCGGATTATGGTATTCAGCTTCGTGAGAAGCAGAAGGTAAAAAGAATTTATGGTATTCTAGAAAATCAGTTCCGAAGGTATTTTGAGAAGGCTGATAAGATGAAGGGTATAACCGGTGAGAATTTGTTGCTCTTTCTTGAAAGAAGAATGGATAACATGGTCTTTCGTTTAGGATTTGCCAGTTCCCGCAGTGAGGCAAGGCAACTAATAAGACATAGTCACTTTTTGGTTAATGGGAGAAAAGTAAATATTCCTTCTTATCTGGTTAGTCCGGGGGAAATTGTAGAGGTGAGGGAAAAGAGTAGAAAAATCCCCAGAATTGTTGAATCTCTGGAGGCTGTGGCGCGCCGTGGTGTGCCCCATTGGTTAGAATTGGACAAAGAAAATGTAAAGGGAAAGATAGTTTCTTTGCCTTCCAGGGAGGATCTAACGATGCCA
>WOUX01000285.1 GCA_009773075.1 bacterium
ATCCGACTTTACGCCTATAGCCTGCCCACCCTTAGCCTTTATCTCATTTGCTACCTTTATGGCATTTTCCTCATTTATGTCAGTAATTACAACCTTGGCCCCCTCTTCAGAAAGCCTGCGTACTGTTGCCTCTCCTATGCCCCTTCCGGAACCGGTCACAACTGCTACTTTATCCTTAACTCTCATTGTACTTACCCTCCTTCTATTTTCTTCTCTTTATCATTAGTGGGGTTTCGCCTTCCTGAACCACTTCTCCCCTCTGGTTATACAGCTCTCTCTTTAATACAAAGACCCCTCTGTCCGGGTTCTTCGTCTCTTTCTTGTCTATTATCCTGACCTTTACAGTAACAGTGTCGCCTATCTTGATAGGGCCTTTGAACTTCCATTCTAACCCGAGAAAGGCTATAAGGTTCCTTGCTGTTTGCTGGCACAATTCTGTACGTGTAAAGAGCCCCGAAGCAATAGATAACCCCAGAAGCCCGTGGGCTATTCTGGTTCCAAACATAGTGCTCTTACCAAATTCTTCACTGGTGTGAAGCTCGTTGTAATCCCCGGAAAGCCCCGCAAAGTTCACAACATCCGCCTCTGTAACAGTTCGGGAGGGAGATGTATACTCTTCCCCAATCTCCAGGTCTTCCCAGTACCTTGGTGCAGATTCTTTCGCCATATTAAACTCCTTTCTTTACAATGATTCATTCTTGATTCTGACTCCTGACTCCTGACTTCCGACTCCCGACCCCTGACCGCTTACTCTCTTACCATCACCTAATAGCAGACATACCCAGGACATCTCTCCCTATTATCAACGTCTGAATCTCCGTGGTACCCTCTGGGATCATCGCCCCTCTGGCATCCCTGAAATACCGTTCTATCGGAAACTCCTTGGAGTAACCGTACCCTCCATGAACCTGTAATGCATTGGACGCAGTTTTGAAGGCCGCCTCGCAGGCAAAAAGCTTTGCGACAGAACAAAATCTATCACACCTGCCACCTGTGTCCAGACACTTGGCTGCCTGATAGCCTAAAAGACGAGATGCCATGGTATCGGCTACCATTTCCACTATGAGTTTCTGAACCAGTTGGAAGCTGCCGATGGGTTTGCCGAATTGTTTCCTCTCTTTCGCATACTTTACTGAGGCATCAATACATGCCTGGGCAATACCTACGGAACCCATAGCAACATTATGCCTCCCTTCATTCAATGTTGTAAGGGCAATCTTGAGACCTTTACCTTCCGGCCCGAATATGTTTTCTTTGGGAACTTTAGCATCTTCAAATACAAGCTCAGATGCAACCATGGCATGCCCGAACATCTTCTCTATATTCGTAGCTGAATAAGTAGTCTCTTCCTTATCTACGATAAAAGCAGATATTCCACCAGGGCCTTTGCTCTTATCTGTAGAAGCAAATATAATCCCTACATCAGCGGTACTTCCGTTGGTAACCCACATCTTAGTCCCATTCACAATAAAATGACTACCCTGCAGGTCAGCCCTCGTCTCTATACCTGATGCATCAGATCCCACATTGGGCTCGGTTATAGCCAGGAATCCGGTTTTGTCCGCAGAGAGCAGGGATGGGATGAATCTCTTCTTCTGCTCCTCTGTACCGTTTACGCAAATGGTATAGGGAATCAGATTTAATGGACCGTTTGCCATTATTCTAAGGGCACCCCATGTTCTGCCGGCCTCCTCCATAAGTATTCCAAGAGAGATATAGTCAAGCCCTAAGCCACCATATTCCGGCGGTACCAGGGCGCCAACATATCCCAGAGGGATGAGCTTCTTAATAAGATCTCTGGGCATCTCCTTCTTTTTCTCACACTCCTCCACAATAGGGGCTACTTCGTTATCCATAAATTTCTTAACAGTGTCTTGAAGAATCTTCTGCTCTTCGGTTAATTCAAAGTCCATCAATAACCTCCTTATATAACTGTTCATAGAGGTCAGGGATCAGCTGTCAGTCAAACCTTTTAGTGAATACTGACAACTGAAACCTGACCCCTGACAACTGAGCAATAATCAACTCAGCAAATTCTTTGCTATTATATGATGATGGATCTGGCTTGTCCCTTCAACTATCTGAAGGATCTTTGCATCCCTCATCATCCTCTCCACAGGGTAGTCTTTCATGTAACCATAGCCGCCGAATATCTGAACCACATCGGTTGTTACCCTCATGCACATATCCGAGGCAAAACACTTCAATGCCCGGGCTGCCTCTATATTCATTGCCATGTTTGCAACCATAAACTGGAGTCCTTGAAATTGAGCAATCGGCCTTCCAAATTGGTGCCTTTCTTTCATGTACTGAATTGCCTGATCCAGGGCAGCCTGAGCCAGCCCGCAAGAGAACCCTCCCAAACCACACCTGACCAGGTCTAACCCCTCAAAGGCGAGCTTTAGCCCTTTCCCCACACCACCACACATGTATTCCTTGGCAACCCTCACATCCTCAAAGATCATCTCTGCGGTTTGTGAACCCCGTATACCCATCTTCTCTTCTATCTTTCCCACTGAGAGACCCTTTACATCCCTGTCCATGTAAAAAAGGGATATCCCATCCGCTCCTTTGCCTGGACCCGTGACAGCCCACACCCCGTAAAAATCCGCCACGCCACCATTGGTTATAAAACGTTTGGTTCCGTTGATAACCCACTCATCACCTTCCAGAGAAGCCTTTGTTTTCAATGATGCTGCGTCAGATCCTGCCTCCGGTTCTGTGAGACAAAAAGCACCCAATTCCTCCTTTGCCATCTTCGTAAAGTATCTTTCCGCCAGGAATTCATTCCCTCCAAGAAATAGAGGACGAACCAGGGCTAAATGGCCGATAAGGGTACAACCCATTGAGGGACTGAAGTATCCCAGTTCCTCAAGGACTATGGTCAGGGTAGTAGCATTTGCCTCAGAGCCACCGTACTTAACAGGGGCAGGCAGCCCAAATATGCCGATTTCCTTTAATAATCTAAGGCTTTCATGGTCGAATTTATCCGCCCTGTCGCTCTCAACAGTAAGCCTTTCCAGCTTGTCCTTCCCCAACTTTCTCAGGGTATCCCTCAGGATCTTCTGTTCTTCAGTAAACTCGATACACATCTTTCCTCCTCCTTCCAGAGATAATCAAACCTTTGCCGGCTCTATAATCTCAATAAGAACACCAAAAATATCTTTCGGATGCAGAAAACAGATCTTGTTTCCCCCCGAACCCACAGTACCCTTTCCAACAACCTTGAGTCCCTGGTTTTCAAAGTGAGCTATTGCCTTTTCCATATCTTCCACTTGCAGCGATACGTGGTGGATGCCTTCTCCCCTACTTTCGATAAATTTCCCCATAACACCGTCGGGATCGATCGTCTGCGAAAGCTCAAACCTGTTTTCCCCCATGGAAACCATGGCGGATTCCAGTTTCTGGCCCTCGAAGACCTTTCGGAATATTACCTCCGCACCAAAGGCATTCTCAAACAAAGAAACCGCTTTGTCAAGGTCTTTAACGGCTACCCCTACATGATTTATCTTTTTTATCATCAACTCTACTCCTTTCCGGTAAGTAACTACCTATGTTCATGGTCTCTATCATCTCTCTGGCATGCTTTTTAACCGTTTCAGTAATCTCCGCTCCAGCAAGCATTCGTGCAATCTCGCCTATCCTCTCCTCCTTATCCAATCTCCTCACCGATGTAGCAGTCCGACCATCTTTGACCTTCTTGCTTATGTTGTAATGTGTATCTGCAAAGCGGGCAATCTGCGGCAGATGGGTAATACAAATAACCTGATGGAACTTTGAAAGAGATTTGAGTTTTTGTCCCACTATATCGGCCACCCTTCCGCCAATACCTGCATCTACTTCGTCGAAGATCAATGTCTCTACTCCACCCTTTTGTGCCAATATACTCTTTAAGGCAAGGATAACCCTTGACAACTCCCCTCCTGATGCAATCCTGGAAAGGGCTCTGGGAGATTCCCCCGGATTGGGGGATAATAGAAATTCAACATCATCTATCCCCTTACCGGTAATCCTAAGTTCACCTATATCTACATTCTCATCCAAATTATCCCTTGTGTTAAAACGGTGGTTATTAATACCTACCTCAAATACAGTTTTTTCCATCCCCACCGACCACAATTCTTTCTCAATACTGTGCTTCAGTTTTTCTGCTGTGGTTCTCCTCTTATCCGAGAGGTCCTCTGCCATCTTCAGTATTTCCATCTCAGTATCATGGAGTTCATTCTTAAGGTTGGTTATAGTGTCTTCACTGTTTGAAATATCCTTTAGCTCTCTCTGGATTCTATCCTTATATTGAAGAATTTCCTCGATTGTGGAACCATACTTCTTCTTCAGTTTATTGATCTCCAGAAGTCTCTGTTCCGCTTCCTCCAATTTAGCAGGATCGAATTCTATCTTCTGGGCATAGTCCCGAAGAGATAAGGCTATATCTTCCAGTTCAATGATAGAGGATTCCATGGCATCGTACAGTTTCCCTAATGAACTGTCAATCCTGGAGATATCTTTGATTTCCAACACAGATTCTTTTGCTCCATAAATGGTATTATAGGCATGGTTAGAATACTCCAGGAGTTTCTCCGAATTTATAAGGATATCCTTCTCTCTCTTTATATCCTCATCTTCTCCAACCTTGAGATTTGCCCTTTCTATTTCATTCCGTTGAAAATCCAGAAGGGATTCCCTTTCTGCCCTCTTATCGGCAGCATGAGTAAGATCAACCAACTCATTTCTCAGTTTAAGGAGTCTCTTAAAAAGGGTCCCTACTTTTTCTCTAAGAGAATGGAGGCTGCCAAAGTCATCAAGGATGTCAATATGCCTTTCAGGATTGAGGAGCAACTGGCTTTCATGCTGTCCTGAGATGGCGATCAAGTCCTCTCCTATTCCGGCAAGCATACCCAGAGTAGCCAATCCTCCATTTATAAAAACCTTATTCTTGCCAGAGTGAGAAATCACTCGCTTGATAACCAGGCTCTCCTCTTTTTCAATTCCTAACCCATCTATCTTATTTAAGATTGTGTTGTTATCAGAAATATCAAAAAGGGCATCTACTATTGCCTCTTCCTCGTCGCTTCTTATTATGTCCGCAGATGTCCTTCTGCCTTGAATCAGGTTAATGGCATTGATTATTATGGATTTGCCGGCTCCTGTCTCGCCGGAGAGTACATTGAGACCCTCGGAAAAAGAGAGGGTTAATTCATCAATGATGGCAAAACTCTTAATAGTAAGCTCACTCAGCATTATTCTTGGCTTATCGTTCTCCCCATTTCAGCTTTGTTCTCAAAACCTCGAAATAATTTTTATGGAGAGGTTCTATAAGGTAAACAGGATTTTTTGCCTTTTTTATCTCCAGCATACTGCCGGCATCGAAGGCAAAACCTACCTGACCATCCAGGGTTAAGAACACATCCTCATTCCTGGAGATAAGAATTACTTCAATAGTTACATTGTCTGGTAAAATGAGGGGCCTGTTGGTAAGGGTATGAGGGCAGATAGGGGTGATTATTACAGAGTGCAGAGGCGGATAAACGATAGGGCCTCCTGCAGAAAGTGAATATGCCGTTGAACCTGTGGGAGTACATATTATTAATCCATCGGCTTTAAAAGTGGTCAGATACTTGCCATTTATAGTGATTTCTAAATCAATAATTCTGGACAGAGCCCCTTTGTTAATAACTGCATCATTCAGTACCCTGTATTTATCGACCTTCTTCCCTTCACGGTGAAGACTGACTTTCAGCGCTGTTCGATTGCTGAGTTTGTAGTCACCTCTGATAACGCTTTCCAAAACAGGGTATAACTCATCCATGGTTATGGCAGTAAGGAACCCAAGCCCACCAAGATTTACCCCCAGAATCGGCACCTTCCTGTTACCTATTGCCCTGGCAACACTGAGCAGGGTTCCATCCCCGCCCAGTACGATAATCATATCTACCAATGAAGGAATCCTGGCTATATCATAGCTATCTGGGTGTTTAATCAAGGAAGCCAGTCCGGTGTCTAAAAAGATATCAATAGAACGCTCACCTAACCATTCAACAAGCCTCTTTGTAACCTCTATTGCCTCTGGCTTATTGGGCTTTGCAATAATCCCGATCTTTTTCATAAAATATACTCTCGGCAGGTTGTGCGAAGGTTTAATAATTATTTAACATAAAAATTAAGGGATTGTCCATTTAAAAAATTGAACAAAAGGTTATATGCGGATACAAGTATATTTATTTTATTGACATACATCTCAAATTGAGATAAACATACTGTATGCACATAATCACACGAAAGCGCTTACTCGAATTTGCTGAAAACCATACCAATTGTTCTGCTGCGCTTGAGTCCTGGTATAGAATTGTTAAGCATACTGATTTTAACTCATTTGCTGAAATACGCAGGGTTTTTCCAGGCGCTGATCAGATAGGGAAATTAACGGTTTTCAATATTGGAGGCAATAAAGCCCGTTTGATTGCAGCAATTCACTACAAAACGCACCGGGTTTATATTCGGCATGTTCTTACCCATAGAGAATATGATCGGGGAAGATGGAAGGAGTGAGAAATGAATACCCAACTTAAAGAGATCGAAAGAGTTTGGCCGGAGATACGGAATGTATTTTCTGTACCACATAATGAAAAAGACTACAACAAACTGGTCAGTCTCCTTGATGTTTTAATTGACGAGGTAGGCGATAATGAGTCCCATCCTTTAGCTTCATTGATGGAGACGATTGGAACTCTAGTTGAAACATACGAAGCCCATAACATTCCTGAGATAAAGGGGAACCCCATAGACACCCTAAAGGCATTAATGGAGGAGCATGGTCTTAAACAATCAGATATGTCTGAAATCGGGAGTCAGGGAGTAGTATCTGAAATCTTGACTGGTAAACGTCAG
>WOUX01000286.1 GCA_009773075.1 bacterium
TAGTCTATTTTTATATCCTTGAAAATCTTAATTCTAAGGGCAGTTTCTGGGGAAAGCAAAAAGTCAATCCCCTCTTCTCTCACTATATTGTCATTTTCCTTTGGTTCATCCAGAACCAGGTCGAACTTAGGGCCAGATCACCCCATCCCTTTCATGTCCAGTCTAAATAACTTACCTTTGTTTCCTTCCTCTCTTAGTAAATGGTTCAGCTTCTCTTTGGCTTTGTCGGCAATATGAAACATACTTCACTCCTTTGTTAACTGATTATAAAATTAGAAGCAGGATACAGGTCAGGGAAAATAGTAAGATAGGGATAAATAACATGCTTTTTTCGAAATTGGAAGAAAAAAATACTTATCTATGCCAAGGAAAATGGTGTCAAGCCTGACGCAAGGGCATTTTAAAGCGTATCCCTAAAGTTAGTTGGGCAGGAGGGTATGACCCAACATGGGGGTGGCTAGCCCCAGATAATCACCCTGTGCATTTTTTGGCCTCATAGATACAGCTTTGTAGAAATAAAGGTATAGAAAAAAACGAAAAAAGCTGGATTTTACCAGATAATTGAGGTATAGGTAAGTGTATGGTTAAATAATAGTTGTTGTAAGTCTGTAAACCCTAAGCACAAAGGGGTCAGCTATGAGGGCGTCTTTCCTTAGTTCCTGAGATTAAAGGGGACAAAAAGGAGGTCGCCCATTTTATTTAGGAGGGGAATAATGATAAAAGACATCCTCAAGAGCAATGCCAGACGGTACCCTAATGCAAATGCTATAATTTTTAAAGACATACGATATACCTTCAGGGAATTCAATGAGCGTATCAATAGCCTTGCAAACGCACTGACGGATATGGGCTTGAGGAAAAGCGATTGGGTGGCTATGATTGCTGATGATTGCATTCAGCATGTGGAATTGTTTTGGGCAGGGGCAAAGATAGGAGTGGCGACATCTGTACTTAATCCAGCCTTACTCGAAAAGGACCTTTTTCACCTGATCGGTAATGGCAAAGCTGCTGTTGTTGTCTGCGGTCATAAGTATCGTAATCTGGTGGACTCACTGCGTTCTACGCTTGAGAGTGTAAAAGGCTATATTACTCTTGGCCTATCAGACGAGGACTTTGTGGGCTATGAGGATCTCATATTGACGTCTTCGTCTCGTGAGCCAGACATTGAGATTAATGAAAACGATTTACTCTACTTCGCCAATACGAGCGGGACAACTGGCCTCTCGAAGCAGGTAGTGCACACGCATAAAAGCCTTTTTGCAACAGCCTTGATGGATTTAGATGCAATGAACTATAATATAAATGTTGGAGGTGTTAGCCTCATTGGCGGTCCTCATTTCTGGGCATATTTACTTCCAAGAATAACAATACCCTGCTTTTATATGGGTTGTACCCTAGCTATTCCATCTGACCTTACACCTAAAGGTTTTCTCCAGACCATTGAAAAGGAGAAGGTAACTAACTTAACCACAGGCACCGCATTTTTACAGCAGCTTATGGATTATCCTGACCTGGATAAGTATGACTACTCTAGCTTGCGCCGTATATTTATATTTGGATATTATCCTCCAGAGGTGTGGCGAAGAGCGGTAGAGTTATTTGGAAATATCTTTGTAGTGGGGTACGGTCTAAGTGAGATAGGGCTTATCACTTTTCTTCCTCCTGAGGACTTCATCTTCGACGGCCCTCCAGAAAAGGTAAGAAGATTGAAGTCCTGTGGCAGAGAAGCCCTATGTGTTGATGCTAGAGTGGTGGATGATCAAGGAGAGGATGTTCAACCGGGTCAGGTTGGTGAGATTATTGCCAAGGGGCCTGACATGATGAAAGGCTATTGGACTGCGCCTGAAGCTACGGCACAGACTATAAGAGGAGGCTACGTCTACACCGGTGATCTAGCAACGGTAGATGATGAGGGATATATCTACCTTGCTGGTAGGAAGAAGGATAGCATCACCACTCAGGGAAAGATGGTCTTGCCTTCAGAGATAGAGGAAATCATATTGCAACATCCACAGGTTTTTGAGGCAGCAGTGATAGGTATACCAGATGAAAAACTGGGCGAGGCAATTAAAGCCGTAGTAGTAAAAAGAGGAGGAGAGATCGCTGAGGAAGAGATAATTATGCTCTGCCAGAAAAACCTTCCTGACTATGCGGTTCCCCGATCGGTAGATTTTACCGAAAGCTTACCAAAAACCGCATCAGGTAGGGTGCAGAGATACAAATTAAGAGAGAAGTATTTATAGGAGGGGCTGAAGAGCACCCTATGAAGGGAGGATGAAAAAATGGACGATAAAGTAGAATTCTTGAAGAGTAAGCTTGTTTCAAAGGCGGTTCGCAATGTCCGAACTGGAACTGAAAAAGATGATGCAGGACGGGGAATGTACCGTCCTGAGGTCAAATTAGATCTACAGAGATCGCGTCTTCTTACCGAGTCGTATAAAGAGACAGATGGAGAGCCCATGGAAATGTCTTGACCAAAATGAATATCTATATTCAAGACTGGGAGAGAATCGTGGGTAATCATGCTGCCACTCCTCAGGGGATCTATTACGGAATTGATCAGAACTGGCGCTCGGTGAAGAGGATAGTGAGCGGTGAAGATGGTCAGACGCTGCTCGATGAGGATGGTAGAAGAGAGTTGTCAGAGCTTTGCGAGTACTGGAAGGGAAAATCTATGAGCGACCGGCAGCAAGAGATGTTTACGGGAGATACGTTGGGCAAATACTGGAAATACGAGGGGACATTTCTCTGGACTCACTGGTCTGAATTGGGCATTCCCAATTATGAAAAGGTACTCAAGATTGGCATGAAAGGAATAATCAAAGAGGTGGAGGATAGGCTCACAGAGATCGATCAAACAGTCCCTCTGGACTACATCGATCAGAAGGAATTTCTTCAAGCGGTTCTCATTAGTCTGAAGGCGGTTGTGAGATTTGCAAACCGTTATGCCGAAAAGGCCCGTGATATGGCAACAAAGGCTACAAATCCAGACGATAAGAAACGATTGGAGGAAATTGCGGAGACGTGTCAATGGGTCCCGGATAATCCGCCTCGGTCGCTACTTGAGGCATTACAATCATTCTATTTTAATCATGTCGTGAGGTACATAGAATTTTCCACTTTGGGTGTTGGAGTACGGTTCGATAAAGTGTTCGGGCATTATTATGAAAGAGATATTCAAGCCGGCATAATCACCAGGGATGAGGCACTAGAGCTCATGCAGCTTCTGTGGGTGAAGTTTCAAGAACTGGGGACTACGTATTCGCCCACAGTATCGAGTGTGTATGGAGGTGTAGCATCCCTTCAGGGAATTACCCTTGGGGGAGTTGATGAGAAAGGGGAAGATGTTACCAACGAGATGACATATTTGGTTCTCGAGACGGCCAAGACTATGAGGCTGCTGGAGCCGAGTATTGCTTTCCGGTATCATGAGGGTACCCCGGACGAACTTCTTTCCGAAATCACTGACGTTATCCGTACAGGTATAGGATACCCTTCCCTGTTCAATGATAAATCCTTGATTCCGGCTCTGGGCAAGTGGGGTGTTCCTCTTGAGGAGGCGCGAGACTATGGTATAACTGGATGTGTCTATCTGGAGATCCCCGGGAAAAATATGGCGCGAAGGGCTATAGGGTATTTTGTGCTTCCTAAGTGCCTCTGGTGGGCTCTTCACCAGGGTATAGATCCCAAAACAGGGGAACAATATGGAGCACCAACCCCTGATCCCAGAACCTTCCAGTCAGCAGACGATTTGATGGACGCCTATCTGGAACAGTTACGGTTTTTCTGGGGCAAGTTCGTTGCGATAGAAAATATGTGTCGTTCTCTCTACGAGAAATATCTACCGAGACCGTTTTATTCGGCTCTGTTAGACGGATGTATCGAGAAGGGCAAGGATACCAGGCAATGGGCATACCCATCTATGATCGATGATCTTGGTATAATTATTGGTCCGACTAATGTTGCCGATTCGATTACCGCGGTTAAGAAGGTTGTCTTCGAAGATAAAAGGGTTCCTATGGATGAACTCATCAAAGCCATGGACAACAACTGGGAGGGATTTGAAGACATACGGCAGATGATGATGCAGGCGCCTAAATATGGAAATGATGATGATTATGCTGATGAGATTGCCGTCGAAGTTCATCATAGGACTTCCGAGGTAATAGCTGAATTTAAGGATCGGTTTGGGAATCGTTGTAAAGGCGACGGAAGCGGTGTTTCTGCCACGTATGGGCTGGCCCACGATACCCCTGCTACGCCTGATGGGAGAAGCGACGGAGATCCTTTTTCGGATTCAACTCTAGCTCCGATCCAGGGGGGAGACTATAAAGGACCTACGGCGGTGCTGAAGTCAGCTAGCAAGGTAAGTACGGAGAAGACGTATAATCATCTTCTCAACCAGAAGTTCTTGCCTTCGGTCCTCGAAGGAGATATGAAGCAGACCTTTCTCAGTTATTTAAGAACATGGGCGGATTTGGGTATAAGCCATATCCAATTCAACATTGTAGACGGCAAAACCCTCTTAGCTGCTCAAAAAAATCCAGAGAGTTATCAGGATCTTATAGTCAGAGTAGCTGGTTATAGCGCCTATTTTGTGGACTTAAGCAAGGGCTTACAGGATTCTATTATCAAAAGAACGGAACAGAGTTTAGGCTAATTTTTGATTTCCTCGCTGAGATTTAAGAAAACATAGTGTTACTAATTCGTTCATCCTGAAAAATGCGGCATGGAACCCGCGTAAACATTGATACTGTTCTTTGAAAACTGAAGAAAGTTGTGGATTTTAGTTGTTTTTA
>WOUX01000287.1 GCA_009773075.1 bacterium
CCCCCCTTCGCGGAAAAATCAAGGTTTGAAATCTTTTTCTCGACATTCCCCTGTTTTATTGACACCTGAACAGACACTATTTCGCTCTTCTTGTCCTCTACCGAAAACTCAAGTTCCTGGTTTTGGCCAAGGAATCCTATATTTTTACTGAAGATTATTTTTGGTGGAGTGAGGTCTCCTTTGATTACAACCCAGATACCTATCAACACAACTACCAAAATTAGTGCTGTCAGAAAAAAGAATCTTTTAGACATCTGCTCTATATCCTCCCGCCCCCTTATGGTCTTGTCTCTTTCATATGAACCGTTCTAATTGGAAATGGAATTTCAATACCCTCTTTTTTATATCGTTCGTGTAATTTCTTCACTAATTCATGTATCAGGATGTATTGGTCCATAAATTCCCTGCCACGCATTATTACAGTAAAGTTTATGCTGAAGTCGGCAAAGGTATGGTAACGAATAAAAGGCTCAAAAGACAGCTCATCCCCCACAATCTCTTCCATTACCTCTTTGGCCACTTCGATTGTTACTTTTTCCACGTGTTCAAGGTCACTATCATAGCTTACACCAACCTGAACACGGACCGAAAGTTCCCTCTCTGGAAGACTGTAATTTGTGGTAATAGCAGATGCCAATTTAGAATTTGGAACAATTATGATGTTATTGGGAAGGGCCTTTTAACCCTCATATCCTGTGTCAAGCCTTACGTAATCCCCTGTCCTTACCTGTCTTGAAGCAAGAATATAAAAGCCTGAGAACAGATTAGAGAGAGTGTCCTGAAGCGCCAGAGCAACGGCAATTCCTCCGACTCCCAGGGCAGTAATTATGGGGGTAATAGAGATGCCGAGGGTCTGAAGGATAATTAAGCCCCCCACAATTAATATTACTATCCTGGTAAGGTTCGTAAAAATCGTTGTCGATATTAATGCCCCCTCTGTTTTATTGGTGTATATCTTTACTACACCTACCGCTATTTTTGCCAATACCCATGTTATAGAGAAAATAACACCAATCAGCAGAACTTTCTGAAGCATATTTGAAAGATTCACGGACAGGGGGATGCTGGAGAGGGCTGAATATATACCTGCGATAAGGAACCAAAGCAATATCATACCCTTAAGAGGTTCTATTACAACATTATACCCTTTCCAACCCGTTTTATGGGCTAGTTTGATAATCCTTGAAAAGATTATTTTTTGGAAGACTACACCTGCGAGTGCCCAACCCAGGATAATGCTTATGGGGATAATAAACGACGAAATCTCTGAAAAGTCAAAAGGCATATTAAGCCTCACCCCTCTTTGTTGCTTGGGAATTTCTATAAGTACTTGGAATTCCAAGAGGAATCAAGAACCAGAAGTCGTCAGTCTCTGGCAGATTGTTCCGAAGCAACTAACTTGATTTAACCTAAGAAGGCTATCAAATATATTTAAGAGATGTCAAGGAAAAAGTAAAGCCATTAAATTTCTTGACAAGAAATCCAAATTGCTATAGTTTTCACATTATATACAACCAAGTTCAGGGGAGGATGTGTATGCCGATATACGAATACCAGTGTAATCAATGTCAGAGAATGATGAGTTTTTTGATCTTGAAGATTTCAGAGGCATCTACGCTGAAATGCAAGGGTTGTGGAAGCAAAGATTTAAACCGACTGTTATCCAGGGTTACGTATCACAGATCAGAAAGTGATAGGATGGCAGAGTTCAACACCAACAAGCCCCGAGGGGAGGAATTCTATAAGGATTCCCGCAACGTTGGTCTCTGGGCAAAGAAAAGGGCCAAAGAATTGGGTGCAGATCTTGGCCCAGAATTTGATGAAGTAGTAGATAGGGCCCGTACAGGCAAGATATTGGAAGACTACGACCTATAGGGTTAGTAAAAAAGCCTTTTTTACTGCCGGCAGGTAAAAGCTGGGGAATGTTGATCTCAAAAGCACCCTTGGCCTTTAAGATGCCGGTTTTTTTGTATATAGGAGAGGTAGAAAAAAGAATTAGTATATGTCTGAAAATAAAAGTATCGCAAAGGCAGCGGGGGTGGTTGGGGCATCTACCTTCTTGAGCAGGATTTTGGGCTTCATCAGGGATGTGGTGGTTGCCAAATATTTTGGTGTGCAGGGTTATCTGCCGATGCCTTTTTTGTGGCTTTTCGAATACCTAACCTACTCAGGAGGTTGCTTGCCGAAGGAGCATTAACCGTCTCTTTTGTCCCGGTCTTTGCCGAATACTTAACCAAAAAGTCCAGAAGGGATGCCCTTGAACTGGTAAATATATCCTTTACTGTTCTTTCAATGATCCTCGTAGTTATATCAATACTGGGCATAATCCTTTCTCCTCTGATCATAAGGATTATAGCTCCCGGGTTTATTCATACCCCTGAAAAGCTAGAACTAACCATTCTTCTTAACCGCATAATGTTCCCTTACCTCTTCTTTATCGGTCTTACTGCCCTCTGCATGGGGGTGCTAAATTCCCTGAGACATTTTGCCGCCCCTGCCCTATCCCCGGTTTTACTCAATATCTCTATGATAACCGCAGTCCTGTGCTTTTCCCGGTATTTTGATCAGCCTGTACTCAGCCTGGCTGTTGGAGTCATTACTGGAGGGGTTCTGCAGCTTATCTTCCAGTTTCCATTTTTAAGAAGCAAAGGGGTAAAGTTCAGGATAAACTTCAACTTCTCTCACCCCGCTGTGAAGAGAATTGGTCTTCTGATGCTTCCTGCTGTCTTTGGGGTAGCGGTATATCAGTTTAATATCTTTGTTAGTACCCTTATTGCCTCCTTCCTCCCGGAAGGCAGTATATCATATCTTTATTATGCCGACAGGCTTATTGAATTTCCACTTGGGATATTTGCCGTAGCTGTGGGGACAGCTGTTTTGCCTGCTATGTCCCGGCACGCAGCTATGAAAAATTATGATGACCTCAAGGATTCCCTTTCCTTTGCTTTAAGATTAGTACTATTTCTGACTATTCCTGCAATGGTTGGATTGATAGTCCTCAGGGTTCCCATCATCAGTATCCTTTTCCAGAGGGGAGAATTCGACTCCCAGACTACTCTTTTAACTGCAAATGCCCTTCTTTATTATTCCCTGGGTCTGTGGGCAATCGCCGGAGGAAGAATTATCGTCCCAACATTCTATTCTCTCCAGGACACAAGGACACCTGTGAAGATCGCAATGCTCACCCTTTTTGCTGACGTCATCCTCAGCATTATCCTGGCATTTCCTTTAGGGCTGAGACACGGAGGAATAGCCCTGGCCATGTCTATTTCATCTACTATAAATATAGTGCTATTGCTGATAGCCCTCAGGAAAAGACTGGGTAGTATAGGGGCAAGGAAAATACTTTTGTCGGTCTTAAAGGTCTCTATCTCTTCAACAGCAATGGGGATTGTAGTCTATCTCTTTTGTTTCAGGATACCATGGGATATGGTTTTGGGTATTAAAGAGAAAATCTTTACCCTAAGTGGCAGCATCATAATAGGGGCTGCCGTCTTTTTTTTATGTTCATATCTTCTTAAGTGTCAGGAATCCTATGCTTTTATTAAGATAATAAAAGAGAGAATAGGGAGAGAGAGAAAGATATGAGTAAAACGGTTTATTCTACATTCGATACAAATTTTGGCTGGTGCTGTATTGTTGGAAAAGAGGGAAGGCTTTTAGAGATAGTCCCCTTCTTGCATTCAGAAGATAGTGCCTATTCCTATGTAGTTTCAAAATACACAGATATAACTCTTTGTTCAGATTGTCTTGAAGAACCAAAAGAGGCTATCAAGAGATACCTTGCAGGGGAAAGGATGGATTTTGAATTTTCTTTGAATCTCTCTGGTTATACTGAATTCCAAAGAGGGGTCTGGGAGACAACAATGTCTATCTCCTATGGAGAGATTCGTACCTATAGTTGGGTGAGTAAAAAGTTAGGAATCCCAAAGTCTTCAAGGGCAGTCGGGACTGCACTTGCCAAAAATCCATTGCCGATAGTTGTACCATGTCATCGGGTAGTAAGAGGTAATGGTAGCATGGGGGGATATTCAGCGGAAGGGGGCATAGAGATTAAGGCTAAATTATTAAAGATGGAAGGACATAGATTTGATTCTATGGGAAGATTACATATTTTTTATTGATTGCTTGACCAAAGGTCTTAGATTGGTTATATTGTGCGAATGGAAAGTTTAGTCAAAAATTTCTCACTGTATCTGCAAATAGAGAAGAATGTATCGGAGAATACCTGCCGGAATTACATGAGTGATCTGAGACAGTTCTTAAACTTCTTAAAAGCCCAAAAGCTCTGTATGGGGGAAGGCAATAAAGAGATAGATATAACAAAGATAGACCATATTGTCATAAGAGCTTATTTAAAAGAGTTGTATGGCAAGAATAAAAAGACTTCCATTGCAAGAAAACTCGCCTCCCTTCGGTCCTTCTTCAAACTCTTGATTAAAGAAGAAAGACTCACAACAAATCCGGCTGCCATGGTCACAACCCCTAAACAGGAAAAACACATTCCTGCTT
>WOUX01000288.1 GCA_009773075.1 bacterium
GATGCCGCAAAAAAAGTTAAGGAATCGGGCATTCTCCTGTCGGTTACAGTTATACTCGGGCTTGGCGGAGTCAAAGGCAGTGAAAGGCACGCGCTGGAAACATCGAGAATTTTGACAGAGATGGACCCTGATTATGCCGGAGCTTTGACCTTAACCTTAGTCCCCGAAACAGGGCTTGATAAAGAATGGAAACGCGGTGAGTTCGAAATGATCACTCCTTTTGATTCTCTGTGGGAGTTAAAAACGATTATAGAAAATTCAACCTTCTCCAACTGTTTTTTTAGCTCCATGCATGCCTCAAATTATTATGCAATCCGGGGCACCATGCCTAAAGATAAGGATAAAGTGCTCAATCAGCTCAAAGCTTTATTATCAAGAAAAGATTCTGACATGTTGCGGCCGGAATTTCTCAGAGGGTTATAAAGCGAATGCAAAAGGAAACCCCTCCGACTATTTTTCAGTTCATTTCAAAATGGTCTTGACTATTTTTCATTATTGTAAAGAACTCCAATAATAATATTGTGTCCCTGAAGCAGGGTCAGACCGAGATAACTGTTTAGCAGCTTCATCTTTGATGGCTTCGTAAAAAATCTATCTGCGGCGTTGCACTGCACCCTTCACACAAAACGAACAAATATATCATTAGCTATCTCATTATCTACCGCAATCTGTGTTTGTCCAGCCTGGAACACATACGAGGGGTATGTCTGTATTACCTCGACAGGCACACCGGGCAGTATCCCCATTGCCAAAAGTTTCTGTAGATTTTTGTGGTTCTTGGTCAGGATATAAACTATTTTCCCCCCTTGTCCTTTTCTTAATTTTGAAAGTGACGTTACAATCTTTTCGGCAATTTCCTTTCCTTCTTTGCAACATCTGATGGGCGGTATGGGCTTACCATGTGGACATTCCCTTGGGTGCCCCAATAATGTGCATATACTCTCTTCAACATCCTCAGATATAATATGCTCGAATTTACATGCAGCGCTCTCCATGTCATCTACACCTACATCCAGGACATCGTGAAGCAACCTTTCTGCAAGCCTGTGCCTTCTTATTACTTTTTTAGCTTCTCGATTACCTTTCGGCGTTAATTTCACCCTGTTGTCTGAGATTACAACATGCTCTGACTTTGCCAATCTATTGACAGTGCTCTCCCTACCGAGCTTCTTTAACTCAACAAACGCATTTTCTCCCTCAACAGTATCAATCCACAATTTTTCTAATATCTCTTGACCAGCATTAGTTACCATAACTTTTTAACCACCTTTTCAAGAATTTTACCAACTTTGGCTCAGGCAAGGTTTCATATCCGCAATTTGGGCATTTTATCATGTCACATTTAGCCATTGGGCATCCTTTGCAAGCCTCAATCCCTTCCCTCTCGCTAAATTCATGTCCACAAAATACGCATTTCATAACTGGACACCCAGGGCAACAAGGGCCTGATTCAGAACAAAACCAACCCCAAATGCGAAGAAGAGGACGAAAGTAAAGATCAGCGCTGCCGTCTTTATGCCCCTTTCCTTTATCATCATCATAAATTGGGCAACGCATGGCACAAAAAGCGTTAATATCACTGCTGCAACAGTAAGTTGTATTCCTGTCAGGGCATTTTGCATACTGTACAATCCTGCTGCCCCATAATCGCGTCTAAAGAATCCAAAGAGAAACACCCTTGCGGTTTCGTCTGGCAAACCAACAAGATTTACAACCGGCTCTAAAGCATTTGTTATCACATGTAAGATTCCTGTTAGCTGAGAAATCCAGATCAGGACACTCACTATAATAAAAAGAGGGAAAACCTCTTTGAAATACCATACCATCCTTGAGTAAGTCTTTATTAAGACATTTGAAATCTTGGGTAATCGAAGGGGGGGCAACTCCATATAAAAACTGGGTTTTTCGCCTGGCAATATCCTTGCCGCCAAAAAACCAATCAGAATAAAATTAAGCAATACTACGACAACCCATATAAACAATGCCAGTGGATGACCCGCTAAAATGGCAAAAATGACCCCTAACTGTGCTGAACACGGCACGGCCAAGGCCAGCAGCAATGTGGAAATTACCCGTTCGCGTTTAGTCTCTTGTGTCCTGGTTACCATTGTCGCCATAGTGCTGCAACCTAACCCCAGCACCATAGGTATAACCGCCCTTCCACTCAGGCCAATCTTCTTGAAAACCCTATCTGCCAGCATAGATAACCGGGGAAGGTATCCACTATCCTCAATAACAGAAAACACAAGGAAAAATGTCCCGACAATAGGAAGTATTATAGCCACGGCATACGTTATGCCTAAGGTGATGATACCGTATTCACCCACTATTAAGTCCTGGATCGGCCTGTAGGGGACATTGCTCATAACAAACCTGGTTATTACAGGATTGATTTTCTCACCAAAGATTGTCCCCTCAATCAGATTAACAAGCTTGCCTGCACCCAAAACCCCTACAAAGAAACCGCCTGTTTTCAGAGGTACGGCTACTAAAGATGACGAGGTTATTTTCCTGACCTCATTTTGCAATCTAATTTTTATGATATAATTTAAAGGATAACCGTACTTGCGACTTGTTCTCTTTACAATCCCGTCGATCTGGTCATAATCCTTACTTTCCTTTTGCTTCACTAAACGTTGCATATCCTCGTCTTCTTGCAAAAGCAATAGAGAAACAGATCGTTTTGAAATTGGATAGCTGTTCTTAAGGAAGGATTCAATTTCTTTTATCGAGGATTCTATACCCTTCTGATAACTGGTTTGGAATTTATCCAAAACAGGAACATATTGATCGATTTTTCTAATGAGTTGATCAATACCCTTACCGGCAGTCGCAATTATAGGAACGACGGGTATGCCAAGTTTGCCTTCCAGGTCATTAAAATCTATGCTTATCCCTAACCCTTCTGCTTCATCCATCATATTTATTACGAGTATAACCGGAAGACCTGCCTCGATTAACTGAAGTGTCAGGGGCAGCATCCGCTCCAGATTCTTGGCATCAATCACATGGAGTATTATCTTCGGTTTTTCTTCCAGAAGCATCAATTTAGCAACACGTTCTTCCTCAGTAATGGGAATCAAAGAATACATGCCAGGCAAGTCAATTACACCAAAATCTCTGCCATTTATCTTACACTTGCCTTTATCAACTGTTACAGTGGTTCCGGGATAGTTTGATACCGTGACGTACATTCCCGTCAGCCTATTGAACAAAAGGCTTTTACCCACATTGGGATTCCCGACTATTACTATCTTTTGCAAACCCTCTATATCTTCCCCTGCCGGCCCGTGGCACTGAGGTGTTGTTTTCCTTTTTCCTATCGCTGAAAGGAATTTCACTGATTATCTCCAAATGTTTAATTTCTAGTCTACATCTACTCTATCTATAGTTGAAACTTTGCGATCCTTTCCTTCCTTCTTTAGACACTCTCTACAGTATCCAAAGAGTTCCAGCTTATGCCCGGTCACTTCAAACCCGTAACTTTCTGAGCATTTCTTCTCAATATCCATGACTTCATCCTCCTTGAACTCAATGATTTTTCCGCAGCCAAGGCATCGAAAGTGACAGTGATGCTCATGTCCTAACACGTGTTCATAGTGCATATGGCCATCTTCAAAGAAGACTTCCTTGATCAAACCGCTTTCGATGAGCAGAGGGATTGTTCTATATATAGATGCCTTTGATATACTACACTTCTTGTTCTTTAAACAAAGATAGAGGGTATCCACATCGAAGTGGTCATGGGTTAAGAATATCTCTTCGATGATTACCTCTCTTTCAGGCGTATTCCGAAGCCCACTTTCCTTCACATATTTCCTGAAAACCTCTATTTCGTTCATAGATACCTCAACACAGGTACAATTATTATTGAGAATCTATTGCAATAATAATGCGCCACCCCTTCTTTGTCAAGGAAAAAATATTTGACTTGCCAATTACTTCATTAAAATCTAATATTCAAATAAGGTTCATCTACCGTAACTACTCAGGCACAAAGTGGCAAAGGCACATAGGCACAAAGAACAGGCTAATAGCCTGTAGCCTATAGGCTAATAGGCTAGAAAAATTTGTGCCTTGCCTATAGGCTAATAGGCTAGAAAAATTTGTGCCTTTGGTGCTCTGTTCCTCTGTGCCTACCTGAGTAGTAACCATCTCCTAAAGACTTGCTCGATGAAAAGGATTCAAGGGATTAAGGAAGAAACTATGAGCTTTAAAAGGTCTACCAGACTAGAGCTGTTTTCCTGGATGCTTTACGACTTTGCTAACACCTCCTTTACAGTAATGATCGTTACTTTTGTCTATTCTGTGTATTTCAGGGATATAGTTGCTAAAGGGCTAGAAAATAAGGCTGATTTCCTGTGGGGGCTCAATGGCTCTATATCAATGGTTGTGGTCGCCCTTCTTTCACCTGTTTTAGGTGCCATTGCTGACCATGCCCAGGCAAAGAAGAAGTTCCTTATCTTCTTTGCCCTCTTGTGCATTGCATTCGGGGGCATGCTCTTCTTCGTGAGGGAAGGAATGATCTTAGAGGGGATGATCTTCTTCATAATCGCGAATATTGGTTTTGAGGGTGGGAATGTATTTTACAATGCTTTCTTACCGGAGATTACTACCCAGGAGAAATTCGGACGAATATCCGGATATGGCTGGGCACTGGGATATCTGGGGGCAATTGTCACAATAATTATATGCAAACCGTTTCTATCAGGGGGGTTTGAGGAATCGAATCTGCCAAATGTCAGATTCACATTTCTCCTATCCGCCGTATTTTACCTGGTCTTTTCCCTGCCAATCTTCTTCTTCCTTAGGGAGAGAAGGAGAAAAGCAATAGTGGACAGGAATGATCCGTATATCGTTATGGGGTTTAAACGATTGAGGGATACCTTCAGGCATGTGAAACAATTCAAAGAGCTGGCAAAGTATCTGTTGTCATACTTTATTTATACTGATGGTGTCACGACAGTTATATACTTCAGCACTATTTATGCCAAGAACACTTTGCACATGGATATCTCAGAACTGATACTCTTTTATATAATAGTTCAAACCACCGGCATCGTGGGAGCTATCTTCTTTGGCTGGCTTGCAGACAAACTTCTCCCTAAAAAGACTATTGAGATAACACTTATAATCTGGTGTGTTGTGGTAATCGGGGCATACTTTGTAGAAGATAAATCTGTTTTCTTTGTTATCGGAATGTTAGCAGGGATTGCAATGGGCTCCAGTCAATCAGCGAGCAGATCCATGATGGGGCTTTTAACTCCCAGAGATAAAGAGGCTGAGTTCTTTGGATTCTATGGGATAAGCGGGAAATTTTCTGCTGCCATGGGTCCTTTTGTATTTGGAATTATATCAGCCTTGACAGGTAGTCAGAGAATAGCGATACTGGCAGTAATCTCTTTCTTCATCATTGGATTGATCCTGCTCCAAAGGGTGGACGAGGAGGGAGGTATCCTGGCAGCCAGGAATTTTGATATCAATCGGCAATAAAACTTCGATGAAGATATGCCCTACAAAAACGGCACGGCTTTGCCCAGTTCCTCTCCACATTTGTTATGGCTTTTTAAATTTCCCTTTCTTGAAATCCGACACTGCCCTGTTGGCAATGTCGTCAAGTTTCCCAGAAGCCACGTCTTTCTCAAATTGTTTGTCCCATTCTGATGCATCAAACTCTTCAACCCATGATCGAAATTCTTTAAGTTGCACTTCAGGCAATCTAGCCACTTCTTTTTTTATCTGTTGGACTAACATCATAATCTCACCTCTCTTTCTTTCTGCCATAACGAGCATATAGAAAAACCCATAAATATGCACTTTGTAACTTATTGATTGTATTGAATATTATTTTTGAAAAATCTTGAAAAAGGACTTTTCCTACAGGCCCAATGCGCAACTGACCCGACGGGCACTTTTTGCCCGGACGGAGTCGAGCCAGTGGTTGGGACATTGCGACAATCATGCCGCGCGAGAGAAAGGGCGGACTTCCTTGACG
>WOUX01000289.1 GCA_009773075.1 bacterium
AGCCTCCAAGCTGCTGGGGAGTAAAATAGGCCTGGTTTCAGGTACCGCCCTTGTAGTGGACTACATTCTGACCATCGCCGTTTCTATGGCCAGCGGGATAGATGCCATCTTCAGTTTCCTTCCCATTGACTTTCAACCCTATAAATTGATTGTCACCATATTCTTTACCTTGTTTTTAATTACAATCAACCTGAAAGGGCTTAAGGAATCAATCAAGTTCTTGCTCCCCATCTTTCTGGTATTTATCCTGACCCATATGGTGGTGGTCTCTTACGGTATCTTTCGGCATGTGGGAGACTTGCCCAGCTTGATAGTCACAACAAAGGACAGGACCCTCACCGACATCCAAACCCTCGGGTTTTTCCCTGTCCTCTATATCTTCATGAGGGCATTTTCTCTGGGCGGCGGCACATTCACCGGGATAGAGGCGGTTAGTAACGGGATGCAGGCATTGAAAGAACCTCGCGTTCATACAGGGCGTCGTACCATGCTTTACATGTCCATCTCCCTGGCTTTCATGGCCGGTGGGATTATCCTCTCCTATCTCTTAAATCAGACCTATCCTAAAGCCGGACAGACCCTCAATGCCACTCTGGTGCGGGACCTGATCAATTCATGGAACCTGGGTTCTAACCATCTTGGATATGGCTTCTGGCTTATAACCTTACTTTCTGAAGGGGCATTGCTTTTTGTGGCTGCCCAGAGTGGGTTTGTTGCTGGTCCACGTGTATTGGCCAATATGGCTATTAAGAATGGCATTTATATTATGGGGCTTTCTTCTATCGCCATTCTTCTGATTGCCAGGGGTAAGGTCAGTTTTCTGATCGTCCTCTATAGCATTAACGTCTTTATTACTTTTTCGCTGGCTCAGTTGGGGATGTGTATCCACTGGTGGCGAGCCCGCCGGCAGGATCAGCGCTGGTCAAAAAAAATAGGCATTAACTTCATAGGCCTCATAGTAACTGCATCTATCCTGATAGTAACCCTCTCCATAAAATTCTTTGAAGGAGGCTGGCTGACCGTTCTGATTACCGGCTCCTTTGTCATAGGTTGTCTGATGACCCGCAAACATTATGAGGGGGTGGAATGCTGTTTAAGAAGCCTGGATGACATCTTATTAAGCCTGCCCGCCCCGGAAGTGCCTGCGGAAAGGCCATCCCGTAACCCTCAGGCACCCACAGCGGTCTTGCTTGTTTCAGCTTACAGCGGGTTGGGGGTTCATTCCTTTCTCTCTATCCAGAAACTATTCCCGAATTATTATAAGAATTTTATCTTTATATCAGCCGGGGTAGTAGATTCCAGCCGCTTTAAAGGGGTAGAAGAGTTGGCTCAATTGCAAAAATCCGTGGAGATGATGCTGCTACAATACGTAGACCTGGCCACCCGCTTCGGGTTCCATGCCGAATTCCGGTGCCGTTTCGGGACTGACCGGTTGGATGAACTCGAGGCATTATGTCAGGATGTGATCAAAGAATTCCCTAGGTCCGTCTTTTTTGCAGGCAAATTGATCTTCCAGCAAGAAAACTCGCTAAACCGATTTCTACATAACCAGGCTGCCCTCGCAACACAACGAAGGTTACAGTATCAGGGTTTGCAGATGGTTGTCTTGAATCAGCAACCGCAGGATTCTCCTTGACATACTATATGTTGCAGTATAGATTAACGGTTATACAATATAGCAGTAACTAACTCGTTGTTACCAAGAACACATTAAAATCAGGGGAGACACCAAAATCAACCTAAACCTCTGTACCCTCGCCAGTGGAAGTAAAGGAAATGCAATTTATGTTGAAGCCGGTAAAACAAAGGTTCTTGTCGATGCCGGTTTAAGTGGGAGGGAAACCCGCAGGAGACTCCAGAGTATAGACGTTCATGTAGAAGACCTGGATGCTATCATTGTTTCTCATGAGCATACCGACCATATTCAGGGGCTTAAAGTATTATCCAATCAACTGAACCTGCCTGTATACATAAACCATTCTACTCTTTCCAATATGAAAGGACCGGGGATCAAGGGAGATGTAAGGGAATTTAATACAGGGGGGGCATTCTCACTTCAAGATCTGTTCTTCCAGTCATTTTCAGTTCCCCATGATGCTGCTGACCCCGTTGGGTTTACAATAGAATACAAAGAAGTAAAAATAGGCATCGCTACAGACCTGGGGTTTCCAACAAGGCTTGTAACAGAGAGGTTAAAAAAATGCGACCTCCTTATCCTGGAGTCCAATCACGATGAAGAGATGCTAAAGTTGGGACCGTATCCCTGGGAAGTAAAACAGAGGATTAAAAGCCGCCTCGGACATCTTTCCAATCATCAGGCAGAAACACTTATCAAAGAGGTATATCATACAGGTCTCAGGCATGTCATTTTATTCCATCTTAGTGAGATCAATAATAGTCCCCAAAAGGCCGGCGAAGGGATCAGTCTCCTCCTAAAAAACCCCAGGTATCATCCAATCAGCCTCTCTCTCGCAGTGCAGGACACGGTTGGTAAAATGGTCTCTCTCGCCCCTGAAAACAAGTGGATATAAGGCTCTCATAACTTTACCAGCTTATATTTTCTTGTCCCCAGCCCAATCTCCTCCCCATACTCCAATTGGGTTCTCCAATCCAGGTGCGGATAGACGCCTTTGAATTTATCCTCTCCAGGATTGAAGTTGTCCTTCAATGCCGAATTTTGATTGCCTATCTGTTGATTAACCAGGTCTACGGATGCCTGGTCAATAGCCACAGGATCAGTGGAAATAACGATACCCACATCAGGAACAATAGGCACATCAGAACATGGATAACAGTCACATGCAGGGCTAACATGGGTAATGAAGTTTATAAATACCGATCTTTTTTCCTTGCCCTTAAGCACACCAAGGGTATACTCTACCATCTTCTTCTGGAAAACGCTGCTAGTCTCATTCCACTTGACCTGAATAGCCCCTTCTTTACAGATCAGAAAACATTCTCCACATCCTATGCATCTTTCAGGATCAATCCTTGCCTTCTTATCCACGATTGATAGAGCCCCCTGAGAACACCAATTGAGGCACTCACCGCAACCAACACATATTTTTGTGTTAACCCCCGGATTGACATTTGAATGCTGTTGGAGTTTGCCTGCCCGGGAGGCACAACCCATCCCCACGTTCTTTATGGTTCCCCCAAAGCCGGAAAGCTCATGGCCCTTAAAATGTGCGACACTGATTATGCTGTCACTATGAAATAGATCGTGTCCGATACTTACCTCTTTAAATATCCCTTTGTCAATCTTGACCTTAACAGAGCTACCCCCCTTGAGTCCGTCACCGATTATCAAAGGTGCTCCGACTACAGCATAGTCAAAACCGTTTTCAATGGCCGTTATTATATGGGAGACAGCATCACCCCTGCCCAGGCTGTAAAGGGTGCCGCAGTCGGTGAGAAACGGTTTGCCCCCATGTTCCTTTACAATGTCTACGATCTGCCTAATCAAAACAGGACTTATATAACCCGTATTGCCCCGTTCACCAAAATGCACCTTTATGGCAACCAAACTCCCTTTCTTGATTTTAGAATTTAAACCTATACGATCCAAGAGAGAAGCCAATTTAACAAAGATATTTTTCTTGGGAGTAACCCGTAAGTCCGAGTAAAATACCTGACTAGCCATAAACAACCCCTCCTATAACTTTTGGTGTAACCGTTCACGGTTGTCGGTTCACAGTTCACAGTTCTTTCAATGAACTAATTGATATAGATGAGCACAGCATTTGATCTTTCATTCCATAATCACAGCAATCTCTTAATAATTTTCCTCTACCTTCTGTTTTTTTCAACCGTGAACCGATAACTGTAAACCGTGAACGGTTACTTTTTGGTTGAAAAGAATATCATAAATCTTTGCTCCCTTCTGTCCTCGTCCTTAACGACCCTGTCTGAATACTCTCCTCTTACCCCCCAACATTGGGCTCTATAGTTAATGCCAAAAATCGTCTCTAAAGATAATTTTTCCAGCGTTGAGTACCTGTTTTCTATCTTCAAGTCTACGGAATCCGAAAGCTTAACCTTTAGCTTCGTATTAAGATTCCCAATCTGGGGAATCGTATCAAGATTCCCAGTCTGGCCCTTCGTATTCCTGTATTCGAAATCAAGGGAATCTCCCCGTTCATCCTTTAGGCCTATTAAAACATTATATGTTGTAAATTCACTATCGTAAGTATTATACTCCCCATCCAGCCTCAACGAAGTGTTTTTAGCCGGATATATGTCCAGTTCGCCCGATACTGGAGAGAAGAGGCGACGAGAATCATCGGTGGATGTTCTCGTATCAGAGAAATTGTAGCTCTGACTGAGTTTTAGTCTGACAAGCTTGTGGTAATAAGGGTCATCTGTTCCTTCATATATCTTCCCTGTGAGATTACTGATAAGGGAGTAGGTAAGGGAGTTTTTCTTCTCAATCCTATCAACAGGATCAAAGTTTGGAAGGTTTCCCTGGTCCACATCCGGGATAAACGTATACTTTAACTCCGGTTTAACGGAGTGTTCTAATTTTTTAATGCTTTCTCCATCAACATCAAATATCCTTTGAAATGCCGTGGTTATTAATCCCAGATTAAGATCGTAGATTCGTCTGGTATAAATCTTATCCTCTCCTTCATTGAGCCTGTATATTGTCTCTCTCCCCCCGATCTCCGGCTTCAATTCAAAATAGTCCGTATGAAAAGTATACAGTAACTTTGGATAAATATCTACCCTCTGGCCTGTTTCTCCTCCCTCCCGCCAAAAATTATCCAAAGCAGAGGAAAGGCTATAAAAGATAGGGGATCCCAATATACTCTGTTTCGAGCCGGTAAACTCCACCCTTGGAAGACTCTGGAGGGTAGTTTTATCCTCTTTTTCCAGGTCTTCGGTATACCTAAACTCGGAATTTAGACTAAATTTCTGCCAGAGTTTAGTCGCAAAAACAGTGGATTCCAGTTTCTCTTTGGATCTATCATCAACAATTCTGCCAAAATCTTTGAAAAAGTCTCTATCGCTTACATGGGTGACATCAGCCTTTGCAGAGAAAGAAGGATCGAAATACTGTTCATGCCGGTACCTGAGCATCGTTCTATCAAGGCCACTGATGAGCTTTTCTCCCTTTCTTTCTTCCTTCCAATCTCTGTAACTGTTCATCTCTCTCATATTATAGAGATAAAGGTTCCCAGAGCTATTCCTGCTAAATATATAACGATACTCCAGCGCCTCTCCTATCCCTCTTTTGCTTCGGTAGTCCAGGGAAAAAGTGGCATCCATATTTTCTGAGATGGCCCAAAAGAAAGGAAGGGTTATCTCCTGCCCCCCTTCATTGGAATATCCAATAGAAGGGATCAAAAGACCTGTCTGTCTCTTGATCTTCGCAGGGTAAATTATGTAGGGAAGATATAGAACAGGTATATCTTTTATATAGAAAGCGGCATGTTTAACAGTGGCATAACCCTCTATGGTTACGTTTACCTCTTTAGCGGTAAATTTCCATGGAGGAGAAGGGCTATCGCATGTGGTAAACTCTCCGTCAATTATCCGATACCTATCTTTATCCCATTTCTCAATCTTTTTACCGGTCAGGTGCAAATTCTCTCTCTTAAAGAATAGCCTTCCGTCATAGACAGTACCCCTTTGGGTGTCCAGGTTGATCTCCATCCTATCGCTCTTCAACGTATCCTCTTCATCAGTGGTTAAGGTAATATTACCAGTTGCCTCCGCCTCTTTAGTCTCTTGATTTAACTTTATCATATCTGCCTTTAATACCCTGTTGTCCTGGACAATTTCCACATTTCCCTGGGTTGTATATGTATTCTTTTTGCTATCAAACTCTAACTTATCCGCATTTATCCTTATAGGTCTTTTATCGATCTTTTGATCCCCTAATGTCATGTCTTCAGAGAACGAATATCCAGCATAACAGAGGAGAATAATTATGACTAAAATGGGGGAAATGACAATAGAAAGCCCTCTCATCAATTCTCCAATATCTCCTTCAACAAGTCCAGATAGTCTGATAGTGGCCTATTCCTAATGTTTTAACCCTCTAACAATATTACTTTGGCCAAACGGTGAATGCTTTTTTCCCGTGGATACGGTAAGCTGAGAATCCTCTCATATCCAGGGTCAATATCTCGTTAATAGCGGTTTCTTCTGCGAGCGTCACAAGTGTAGCGTCGGCAAAGTCCATCGGGATGTCTTTGTATTTTTCCATTAAAACGATGGCTCTTGTCAGGCTTGCCGCAGATTGAGGAACAAGAGTCGTGCCGCCT
>WOUX01000290.1:0-2448 GCA_009773075.1 bacterium
CCATAAAACCACTTTCGTTGAGAATCACATAAACCTCTCTGAGCTTCCCCCCTTCCATTTTGACCATATTGAAAGGAAAGGAATCAAGGAGTTCATTGGAGAGGTAACACCCGTCGAAGCGGAACCCCCTTTTCTTAAAATCATCAGGAGAATGCCATATAACCCTGTCCTCATGAGAGTGGTTTTTAAGCAGTTCTTTCTGAAAAGTAGGGAAATGGCTGCTTATCTCTATGATCTTATAGGTCAATGATTCATAAAAATCAGGCAACTGTTTTCTAGCGTAGTTCAGTATATCACAACACAAAAACCCTTTTCCAGCCCCGGCCTCCACTATTGTAAAATCAGATCTTTTCCCCAGGATATTCCACATTTGATAGATCAATTTTGCTATAAGATGCCCGAATACCTGGTGGATGTGAGAACTTGTGTAATAGTCACCGTCTTTTCCGATCTTTTCTCTGGAAGAATTGTAGTACCCGTGGATAGGATGGTATAGTGCTATATCCATGTATTCCGCAAAGGTTATTCTCCCTTTCTTGAGGATTGTATCGATGATAATGGATTTCAGTTCCTTGTTTTCCTGTTCAGTAACCATATTGTTGGCTTTCCCGTGAGCTATTTGATCTGACTATTATATTTAAGTAGAGGACTTTGTCAATTTATTCATAAAAAACCTCTTGATTGTTGACACGATGAATGAGGTGAATTAGAATAGAAAGAGAGATACGGACTTAAAACTGGAGGAGTAGTTGAAGAGACTTTTGAAGATAGCCGAGAAAAAAGAGAGATTAATAATTGGCCTTATGTCCGGGACATCCCATGATGGGGTTGATGCTGCTCTGGTTAGGATCAAGGGAAATGGCATTAAAACCACGGTTAACCTTTTACACCACCTTCACTATCCTTATCCAATTGAAATAAAGAGGAGGATTGAACAGGCATTTGAGGGATTTACAGCGGGTATCTGCATGCTGAATTTTGAGTTGGGAGAGCTATTTGCCGGGGCGGCACTGGAATGTATCAGCAAGAGTAAGGTTTCTAAGAATGATTTGGATCTCATTGCGTCTCATGGGCAGACTATTTACCACATCCCCCCGCAAGGGGATATGATAGGCTCTACATTACAGATTGGTGAGGCAGATATAATTGCTGAACGCACCGGCATTGTAACAGTATCCGATTTCCGAAAAAGGGATATGGCAGCAGGCGGTCATGGTGCGCCTTTGGTTCCCTATGCAGATTTTCTCCTTTTCAGAGAGAAGGGTAAGGCAAAGGCAGTACAGAATATAGGGGGGATTGCCAATGTCACGGTAGTTACTGAAAAGTCAAAAGATGTAATTGCCTTTGATACAGGGCCTGGAAATGCACTGATTGACGAAACAGTAAGGATACTTTCTTGTGGAGAAAAGGACTTCGATGTAGATGGTAGGTGGGCAGAAAGAGGTAATGTAAACCATGCCCTTCTGGATAAACTGATGTCCCATAGTTATCTTGAACTTGCTCCTCCCAAATCTACCGGGATAGAGACCTTTGGCAAAAGCCTGGTAAAAGAGTTGATTGCAGATAATCCAGACATCGCGTCAGAGGATCTGTTGGCGACATTAACATGTTTTACAGCTAAGAGCATTCATCGGGCATATCAGGACTTTATCCTACCGAGATATTCAATAAACCATATAATTCTGTCTGGAGGGGGAAGCCGAAATAGACACCTCTTTAGCCTGTTGAGAGGTTTCTTTAAGGATATACCGATTATTACTATAGATGAATTGGGGATTCCGTCAAATGCCAAAGAGGCTGTCTCTTTTGCCATCTTAGGAAATGAGACAATCATGGGAATGTCAAGTAACATCCCATCGGCAACCGGGGCCAAAAGGTCTGTGGTGCTGGGAAAGATAAGCCTGTAAATACTAATCGGGTTTAGTTAGAATCGCTGCGGACAAGGAGACTAAAAATGACGAAGGTCAAGACTTACTACTCATGCCAATCCTGTGGCTACCAGGCGCCTAAGTGGCTGGGCAGGTGCCCGGATTGCAACGAATGGAATACGCTGGTAGAGGAGAAAATCAGCGAAGAATCTAATTCCCGAATGGACCCGTTGGGATTGGAGATCAATGAAACACCCAAACCCATAACTGAGATAAGTGTAGATGAAGAGGACAGGCTAAGCACAAACATCGGAGAATTTGATCGGGTTTTGGGCGGAGGGGTAGTGTGGGGGTCAGTTGTTCTGGTTGGGGGCGATCCCGGGATTGGAAAGTCAACCCTGCTGCTCCAAGCCCTGAACAATTTGGGTTTGTCAGAAAGGAAAGTCCTTTATGTTTCCGGGGAAGAGTCAGCCAGGCAAACCAGGATGAGAGGGGATCGACTGGGGGTATCTTCGAAGAACCTGTACATTGTTTCGGAGACATCCCTGGAGAGGATCATTGAGGAGATAAAGAAACTAAA
>WOUX01000290.1:2493-5318 GCA_009773075.1 bacterium
TCTATTCAGACAATCTATACATCACTTTTGCAGTCTGCTCCAGGCAGTATCTCTCAGGTTAGAGAGACAGCGGCAAGGCTCATGTACACGGCAAAGAAGACGGGGGTGTCTACATTTCTTATAGGACATGTAACCAAGGAAGGGGCTATAGCAGGGCCGAGAGTTCTTGAACACATGGTAGATACTGTACTTTACTTTGAAGGAGACCGGGGACATCCCTATAGAATACTGCGGGCGGTAAAGAACCGATATGGGTCAACCAATGAGATTGGGGTCTTTGAGATGAAGGACTCAGGTCTGGAGGAAGTCCTGAACCCCTCTGAGCTTTTCCTGTCGGAGAGGCCTATAAATGTCTCTGGCTCAGTGGTGGTCTCCAGCGTAGAAGGGTCCAGGCCGATCCTCGTTGAACTTCAGGCACTGGTCAGCCCGACCAGTTTCGCTGTACCCCGCAGGACAACCATTGGCGTGGATCATAACAGGGTCTCTCTATTGGTGGCTGTTTTGGAGAAAAAGGTTGGTATGAGCCTGGTAAATCAGGATGTCTTTATGAACGTTGGTAAGGATAGATGAGCCGGCCGTTGACCTGGGAATTATAGTCGCAGTGGCATCCAGTTATATGGACAAACCGGTTGATCCTAAAACCGTCGTATTTGGTGAGGTGGGTCTGGGGGGAGAGGTTAGGGGAATAAGTCAAGGAGGTATCAGAATAAAAGAAGCTGCCAAGTTGGGGTTTACCAGGTGTATATTACCCCATAGCAATAAGAAGACTTTTCAGGGCAAAGAGGATATAAAATTGGTAGGGGTTAAGTCTGTTGAAGAAACACTGGAGATAGTGTTTAGTTAAGTCTCTGGGGAATATAGACAGTGCCTATTTATTTACCTTTAGGGGGTCTACCCCACAGTAATGCCAGCAACTTCCGACCTAACAGCCTCTCAATACTCTGTATAGATTCTTTCTGGATTGGCTGAGGATGAGGAAGTGATTTCACATCCTGATAACTCGATTGAGGATGGCACCCGCGTTCGTCCCAGATAACAGGAAATTCCTTAACATTTTTAAATAAGGGCAGCTGACCCTATTTATTAACGAGTCTGTAGAAAAAGTCCTTTTACAGAGCAGTATTGTTCTGATCTGTTCGGGTTTTTTCAGGTTATTAATTTGCAGTGCTGGTTTTTACTCCTGCTAAGTACTATTCCCTTTCATTTACTCCATGAAGTTAGATGTTGCTGTTTTGTTCCAGCTTCATCTTGGCAGACTCGTTGTCCGTGATGTTGCTCTTTCTCGGTTTACTTGTCTTGCCAGGTTTGTCATCGTTGGTACTCAGCCACTCCCTAATCTTGGACATCCTTTTACCCAGGGTCTCCACAAACTTCTTCTCACGATTTATGTTTTGTATGTTTGTCTGGTTTTGATCCTGCTCCCGATGTTTCTCCAATATTACACAAGTATCCAGTAAATAATTCACAGTTCGATACTCCTTGGGTAATCTTGTCGTCTTTCAATTTCAAAAATTTCGTCCATTTTGGGACAGTTTAATAAAAACTCTTTGAAACTTGGTTTATTAGAAACTAAATCATCATAATCCTTAGCTGAAAGGACAACAACTGCCTTTGCTCCTCGACGTGTCACATACTGAGGACCTATCTTCAACGCATCTTCTATAACCTTACTGAATTGTGCTTTGGCATCTTGTAATTTCCAAATTGCTTTCATAATCCTCCCCCTATTATATCTAGTTAGACTAGTCTAAATATGAATGATTGTCAACACTCTTTTGAAGGATTAATGGAGGTTTTCTATTTTAAGGGGCCAATTAGGAAAGCTCACCGGGGCGCGGTTTTTTGCGCATCATGTGCAGCGACTCGTTACCCGTTGTCCCTTTCAGGTTCATCAGGTAGCTGGGCTCCGTGCCATACAGCAACGATCCATACGGTCTTATCCTTGGTTCTATAGAAAAAACGATAAGGCCTTACAATTACCTCGCGAAAAGGTAAGTCCGGGAACTCCGGTAGTAGTCTTCCGGACTCGGGAAACTTCCTGAGACGGGAAAGAGTTTTCTCTGTTTTTTGGCGAAAGCTTACCGCCGCCGAGGGGTTGTCTTGGTAAATATAGGCAATAGCTTCAAGAAACTGGCGACGAGCTGTGGGGGTAAATAGGATTTTCAAGGTTTTGCCGCCTCGAGAAAACGGTCAGCCTCTTTCAGCACATCGTCAAGCTCATGGCCTATACCTGCCTCTATTTCTTTCTCCCCTCTGGCCAACAAGTGCAAAACACCCATTTCGTGCTGTGAGTTTTGATAGACTTCCATACTGACCATGACTGCTGTTGCTCTTCCTCGTTGGGTGATGAAAACAGGCTCTCTCGAAGATGACACACTCTTGACCACATCGCTGGCGTTTTGTCTAAGATCGGAAATTGGTATAATTTTGGGAACGGTTAGCATTGGTTGTACCTCCTATAATAATACTAATAGTACTACCAACGGATAATTTTGTCAAGAATCTGTTTCATCTATTTGTTGATTAGAAACAATGCCCCTAAATACTCTCCATAATTAAGTATTGTGTCCCCAGAATTACCCAAGTATTGTGTCCCCAGAATTACCCCCATAATTAAGTATTGTGTCCCCAGAATTACCCCCAGAATTACCACCCAGAATTACCAGAATTAAGTATTGTGTCCCCAGAATTTCCAGAATTTGCAGAATTAAGTATTGTGTCCCCAGAATTTGCACCAGAATTTGCAGAATTTGCACCAGAATTTGCAAGAATTTGCACCAGAATTTGCACACTCTTAAATTTTAAAATTTCTTCTCTATAATCTT
>WOUX01000291.1 GCA_009773075.1 bacterium
AAACGGCATGGCTTTTTCAGTCAGGTTTCAGTTTGACTTTTCCTGAACGAAGTTCCCCAAGGCGCCGTTTGGCTACCTCTATCCATTTTTTATCAATGTCAGGGTCGGGCGTGTTAAGGCTTTTCAATAAGGAATCTGCGATAAGCGCCCGCTCTTCGACTGGAATAGAAAGGGCTTCATCTACAAGTTTCTTAGTGGCAGGCATGATGTACCTCCATATTCAAAAAGTGACCATTCATTGTGCCAACGACCAAGTTACCCGGCGTTTTATTTTGGCGCGTCCGTGTTGATGCCCTCGTTAGATTTAGCCTTTATAAACATCTCTTCGGTGACCAATTCTGAGGATAAGGATATCGTCACCTAATAATGCGTAAATTACCCAATAGTCACCTACTTGAAATTTGCGAAGCCCGGTAAATTGTCCTTTGAGGACAGGATTTGACTCAGGTTCTTTTAAAAGCCCCTGTTCAATTTGGTCGAGGATACGACAAGCCTCTGCTTTTGAAAGCTTCTTTAAGTCACGATGAACCGACTTTTTGTAGGCGATATTATAAGCCAAGAGATTTCCTTAGGTCTTTGCCAGAAACTATAGTATCTGTTTTATCATGGAGCCTATCGAGAGCTACCTGTAGATCTGCATAATCTTCTATATAGCACTCTAAGGCTTTCTGGATGATAAAAGAGCGTGGCCTCTCTGTTTCTTTGGCTATGCTTTCCAATTGCTCGGATAGTTCCTTTGGGAGCCTAACGGATATGGCTGTACTCATGAAGCACCTCATGATTGAATTGTAATACAATGTATACGATAGTGCGTGAAATGTCAAGAGTCTTTTATAGAGAAATTTCATTTATTCTCTTCCTGACCTGGGAATAAACTCATCCTTGGGGTTTTTTAACACCCTTAAAAATGCTCGCAAGGGCACCTAACCTCCGTGATGTGGCGGGCAGGTCGTTAGGCAATTTTAAATCCCGAGAGTTATAATCTGGATATTAGCTCCTGCCATCAGATCATCTTCCTTCATCTCATACAGAGCGTCCAAGAGCGAAATCTGAAACGTCCCGGGACCAAAGGCCCTTTCGGCAGCCTTTTCTCCGGCCAGTCCAAAATAGGACAGACCTGTGGCAGCCGCTTCCATGGAGTCGGGTTCGACAGCAAGGAAGGCACCTATAATCGCCGTGGCGGTACAGCCTGTCCCCGTGACATGACTCATCATCTCATGTCCGTTCATAACGCGACAGATACGCTTACCGTCGGTTATCAAATCCACAGCCCCCGTAATAGCAAGGGTTGTTCTGAGTTCTACGGCCAGGGCTATAGCCGTATCGGCTGACTGATCCACGGAGTGGACTGAATCAACACCCTTTGTTCGAGCCTCCGATTTTTCTCCTCCCAGAGAGAGGATCTCCGAGGCGTTTCCCCGAATCACCTGGATCGAAAGCTCTTCAATCAGTCTTTTGGCAGAATCTGTGCGCAGGGATGTAGCCCCTGCGCCAACAGGATCAAGGATAACAGGGACATGCAGTGCGTTGGCCTTTTTCCCGGCCTTCAGCATTGAATGGACCCAGGGAGGGCTTAACGTACCGATATTGAGCACCAAAGCTCCTGCAAAGGAGACCATCTCCTCTACCTCTTCAGCCGCATGAGCCATCACCGGAGATGCACCACAGGCGAGCAGAGCATTTGCAGTATAGTTCATGACGACGTAGTTGGTGATGTTGTGAACGAGCGGTTTTCTTTCACGAATACTTCTAAGGTTTTCTGCGGCCTTCTTTGCCATGTTCCGGTTAAACATCCTAACCTCCTCGTTTGTTTTTTTTAATTTTTGTGCTCTCCGCTCAAGTCCTTACTCTGCCGGGTCATTTGCAGAACGAAAATGATCCCAACTGAGAGATTTAACAGGACGCCTCTCACCATCAGGGAGGAGTAATGTAATACCGGGAGCGGAACCCGTGATCATCCCCACTTCCGTCAAGGGGGCAGCACAGCATTTTTCCGCAATAGAGCAGAGGAGGGCTACATGCTGTGGATGACAGGTAATGATCAACTCGTAATCATCGCTCTCCCCCAGAAAGAAGTCGTAGGGGTCACGGTGGAGTATGCGAGCAGCGTCATAGAGGCCCTCGCTGACGGGGATTTTGTCTTTGAATAATTCTGCTCCTACCCCGCTCTCTTCACAGATATGCCCCAGATCTCCCAGAAATCCATCGCTCGTATCTATCATGGCTATGGCAAAGCCGGTTTGTGCAATTGCCTTTCCCAAATGAGCCCTGTGAGATGGTCTGTTGTAGATAGTGACCAATGGATGCCTTGCCAACGAAGGGTCATTAGGTGTTTGAAGTAGTAGCTGGAACCCGGCAGCGGCCTGGCCGGGGTAACCTGTAACCAGGATTGCGTCTCCCGGCTTTGCCCCCCTGGTAAGGTTTCCTCCGATAATAGAAGCACCAAAGGGGTTTAACTCGGCAATAAACCCCCGGTATATCTCCTCCACGTCCCGGACAAACATCTCAGCCCGCAATCCAAGCGATATGAGAGCGTAAAGAGGAGTGCCACCCATGGCTCCGATGTCGCTGATGTTTAAGGTCATGGCACGGCGCCCTAAGTCCATGAAGCTGATATGCTGCGGCAGATAATGACGGCCTTCTATCATACTATCACAGGTAACCAGGAGTTCATATCCCGGTCTGGGAAGGAAGGAAGCCGTATCATCTCCTATGCCAAGGCTTAGCCGCTCAGACCGGAGGCCATCCCGATTCACAAG
>WOUX01000292.1:0-2408 GCA_009773075.1 bacterium
CAGGCGCTGTGCATGGAGCGCTCTCTGCGGGGGCTCTAGCAACTACATTTACAGCATCCCAGGGTCTGCTGTTGATGATACCAAATATGTACAAGATATCCGGTGAAGTTATGCCTACGGTTTTTCACGTTTCGGCCCGTGCTATTGCTACTCATGCCCTCTCCATATTTGGGGACCATTCGGATATAAACGCCGTCAGACAGACAGGTTTTTGTCTGCTGGCATCGTCCTCTGTCCAGGAGATAATGGACCTGGGACTGGTAGCTCACCTTGCCAGCATTCGTTCGAGCCTTCCCTTTGTCCACTTCTTTGACGGATTCCGAACTTCATCGGAGGTACAGAAGATAGATATAATCGATTATTCCGACATGGCTGAGCTTGTAGACTGGGATGCTATCGATGATTTCAGAACCCAGGCAATGAACCCTGAGCACCCACAGCTCAGGGGGACTGCGCAGAATCCGGACATATTTTTCCAGAACCGAGAGGCTGCTAATCCTTTTTACGATCAGGTTGCATACATTGTTCAGGATGAAATGAAAAAGGTGGGAGCACTCGTAGGCCGTTCGTACAACCTTTTCGATTATGTTGGAGATCCCGAGGCAGACAGAATAATCATTTCCATGGCATCCAGTTGTGATGTTATCGAAGAAACGGTCAATTACCTGAACGGACTGGGCCAAAGGGTTGGCCTTGTCAAGGTCAGACTGTATCTCCCCTTTTCGGTAGAACACTTTTTAAGGGCGCTTCCAGCCACAGCCAGAAGGATTGCCGTTATGGACAGGACAAAGTCACCAGGGGCTTTAGGGGAGCCTCTTTTTCAGGATGTATGCACAGTCTTCTATAACAGGGAGGATGCCCCTGCTGTTGTGGGCGGCAGATATGGACTCGGCAGCAAGGATTTTACACCTACCATGGTAAAGGCCGTTTTTGATAACCTGCGATCATCTGTACCCAAAAACCATTTTACAGTGGGTATCGTAGATGACGTAACTTACACATCCCTTGATTTGGATACCGAAATAGACCCATCCCCAAAGGGGACTGTGCGATGCAAGTTCTGGGGACTGGGCGCCGATGGAACCGTTGGTGCCAATAAGAACGCAATAAAAATTATCGGTGAGAATACGGATATGTTTTCACAGGGTTATTTTGCTTATGATGCAAAAAAATCCGGCGGCATAACCATGTCTCACCTCAGATTTTCGCCCCATAAGATCCAATCACCGTATCTGTTAACCAAATCCGATTTTATTGCGTGTCATAATCCTGCGTTTGTGAACCAGTATGATATCCTGGAAGGGATCAGAGAAGAAGGATCCTTTCTCCTCAACTCATCCTGGAGCCTTAAGGAAATGGAGAACGAGCTTCCCAATCATATGAAGAGAACCATTGCTCAGAAAAGGCTTAGCTTTTACAATATAGATGCCGTTAAAATCGCTTCCGAACTCGGTCTGGGTGGACGTATTAACATGATCATGCAGACGGCGTTTTTTCAGATAGCCAATGTTATCCCTCCCGAGGAAGTCTTTAAATACGTGAAGGACGCTATTAAAAAGACATACGGGAAAAAAGGCGACGAAATTGTCCGAATGAATATTGATGCTGTGGACAAAACCGTCAGTGCCCTGAAAAAGATCAAGGTTCCAAAGTCCTGGGCCAGTGCGGGTCAGGAGGCATATCTTGAAGAAGACGAGCCTGAATTTGTGAAGGATGTGGTAAGACCTATGCTTGCCCAGCAGGGAGATAAGCTTCCTGTCAGCGCCTTCAGTCCGGATGGTATCTTCCCTACAGGCACTACCAGATATGAAAAACGGGGGGTTGCCATCAATGTGCCGGAATGGCAGAAAGACGAGTGTATCCAGTGCAACCAGTGTTCTTTTGTATGCCCTCACGCCGTAATTCGTCCAGTCCTGGCCCGGGAGAAAGACCTCCGCAACTCCCCCAAAAATTTCATGACTGTTGAAGGCAAAGGAACGGAATTGGAGGGATTGAGATACCGAATTCAGGTTAGCCCTCTTGATTGTGTGGGCTGCGGCAACTGTGCTGACATCTGTCCTGCCAAGAAGAAGGCTCTGATCATGAAGCCGCTGGTCACACAAACAGACACCCAGATTCCCAACCATAAGTTTTCGACAGAGCTTCCTGTTCTAGACAACCTGATGTCAGTCTCATCGGTGAAGGGCAGCCAATTCCGTCAGCCCCTGTTTGAGTTCTCAGGGGCATGTCCGGGATGTGGTGAAACACCATACATAAAGGTTGTTACACAACTCTTCGGGGATCGAATGATGATTGGTAACGCTACAGGCTGTTCTTCCATCTATAGCGGAGCTACTCCCACCTGTCCTTACACCGTCAATGAGAAAGGACATGGGCCTGCCTGGGCAAACTCTCTTTTCGAGGATAAT
>WOUX01000292.1:2429-3739 GCA_009773075.1 bacterium
CAAACTCTCTTTTCGAGGATAATGCGGAGTATGGCTTTGGAATGGAGCTGGCAGTAACCCAGAGACGGGAAAAGCTGGCACAGATGATTCGGGAAGCCCTTAACCTGGATATATCAAAAGAGCTTAAGCAGGCATTTCAGGGATGGCTGGAGAACATGAATGATGCAGATAAGTCAAGGGAGTACGGTCATAAAATAGAGGAAGTTATTGAAAAATATCTGCTGGACAGTCGAGGTGCGGTGAATGAGTTAATCCTTGATATCTCAGACATGAGCGATCTTCTCGTCAAAAAATCGATCTGGGTCTTTGGCGGTGACGGCTGGGCCTATGATATCGGCTACGGTGGGTTAGACCATGTTATTGCACTGGGTCATGATATAAACATCATGGTATTGGATACTGAGGTATATTCCAATACCGGCGGTCAATCCTCTAAATCAACACCCACAGGGGCTGTTGCCAAATATGCTGCCAGTGGCAAACCGATTGGCAAAAAGGATTTGGGAAGGATAGCTATGACGTACGGGTATGTCTATGTTGCCTCTGTTGCCATGGGTGCGAACAAGAATCAGCTCATAAAGGCACTGTCAGAGGCAGAGAGCTACCAGGGGCCATCTCTGATCATAGCCTATTCCCCCTGTATCAATCACGGGATCGACATGGGCAAAAGTCAAAATGAACAAAAGCTGGCCGTGGAATCAGGCTACTGGCCCCTCTATCGTTACAACCCAAAACTGAAAGAAGAGGGTAAAAATCCCTTTATCCTTGATTCAAAAGACCCAAAGGGTAATTTTAGAGAATTTCTTATGGGTGAGGTGCGTTATTCCAGCCTTGTAAAGACCTTTCCGGAGAATGCAAAAACGCTCTTCCAAAAAGCCGAAGGAGAGATGAGGGAGAGATACGATATCTACAAACGGATGGCAGAACAAACAGATCATATCCATGAAGAGGAAGACAAAAAACTCTCTTAAAAAATCCTAGTCCATTTTTTATTATAAAAGAGAGATTTGGAAAAAAGTACCCTTCTGCAAAGCTCTAGGCAGATTGTGCAAAGATCTCATAAAATTTAGTTCTCCATTACTCCCCGGTAGCTCAACCGGCAGAGCGGGTGGCTGTTAACCACTAGGTCGTAGGTTCGAATCCTACCCGGGGAGCCATTTTAAAGATAAGGCCCATTCCTTTTGGATTGGGCCTTTTTACTTTATTAGGCACATTATGTGGTGCTTGCCCAGAACGGAGTGAAGGAAATCCCTATTTAGTGTCAAGCCAATTTAGAAATTGCCAATAAGCATTTTCATGGAGCATCTCCA
>WOUX01000293.1 GCA_009773075.1 bacterium
CGAATGTTGTCGCATTACCACCTGTCTTCCTGGATGAACTGTTCATAAAAAAACTTGATCAAAAATCTAAAGGGGGGTACGATGTTATTCCGTATCCCTGAAAAACTACAGGCTAACAGGCTATAGGCTATAGGCTGTAGGATTAGCGAGTACCCATGTCAAATCTTACACCAATGATTAAACAGTATTTAGAGATAAAGGAAGCGCATAAAGATGCTATCCTATTTTATCGAATGGGTGATTTCTATGAAATGTTCTTTGAAGATGCTGAGATAGCATCGAGAATTTTGGATATTACCCTTACCTCAAGAGATAAAAACAAGGAGAATAGTGTCCCCTTGTGTGGTATTCCGTATCATTCAGTCTCACCCTATATCTCAAAATTGATTAATCAGGGATACAAAGTGGCCATCTGTGAACAAGTGGAAGATCCCAAAAAAGCTGTAGGGATTGTAAATAGGGAAGTTACCAGAATTATCACCCCTGGATTGGTAGTAGATACAGACACCCTGGAATCTACTGAGAACAATTTTTTGCTGGGTATCTCATTTAACAACGAAAGTTGGGGTATAGCCTTTCTGGATCTGTCTACAGGAGAATTCAGGGCTACAGAAATTACGGATTATCGTGTGCTACTCGAAGAGATATTAAGGATTGGTCCAAGAGAGATACTTGTCCCCAGATTTCTTAATGAGAACGATTCCTTTCAGACTTTTCTTAAATCCATGAATAAATATGTGCTGACATACATGGATGATGATATCTTTGACTATGAAAAATCCCTTAAGCTGCTCTCAAAGCAGATAAGCAGAGAGTCCTTTAAGAACCTCGATTCTGATAGTATGAAAGAGGCTGTTAACGCTGCTGCTGGCATAGTTCATTATATCAAAGCTACCCAAAAGGCAGAACTCGGCCACATCAACCACCTGTCCTTCTACCATGTTAATGAATATATGATTGTGGATGAGCCTACCAAGAGGAATCTTGAACTTTTTTGCACAATACGAGATAGATCTAAAAAGGGTTCACTGATAGGCATACTGGATAAAACCATGACAGCCATGGGTGGGAGAAAAATTAGAAACTGGTTGAATTATCCTTTATTAACTATTGGTAAAATAAGGGAAAGGCTTGATGTAGTATCGGAATTAAAAGATGAGACTATATCTCGAACAGATATAAGGGGTCTCCTGAAAGAAATCCGTGATCTTGAGAGGATCAATAGCAAAGTCTCTTTGGTTACTGTCAATGGCAGAGACCTGATTCAATTAAAGACCTCTATTAGCTATCTTCCGAAGATTAAAGAACAGCTTGGGAAATTAACTTCTAATCTGGCTCAGGAAATCTTTTCCCAACTTGACGAACTGACAGACATCTATAATCTAATAGAGGAGTCCATTACTGAAGACCCACCGTTTACCATTAGGGAAGGGGGGGTGATTAAAGAGGGATATGACAGTAACCTGGATGAGCTGAGAAAAATCGGCAAAGGTGGAAAGGGTTGGATTGTCAGCCTGGAGGCTAAAGAGAGGAAAAAAACCGGGATAAATTCTTTGAAGGTGCCCCAAGATTATATAAGAAAACAGACCCTGGTCAATGCAGAGAGGTACATTACTCAAGAACTAAAAGAGTATGAATCGACTGTTTTAGAAGCCGAACAAAAGCAGGTTGAATTAGAGTTCCAGTTGTTCAACCAAATTAGAGAACATGTAGGGATGGAGACCAAGCGAATACAGCATACAGCTTCTTTAGTGGCTGAGCTTGATGTATTGCTTGCCTTTGCTGAAGTAGCCGACAGATACAATTATGTTAAACCTATAATCAATGAGGAAGACCTTATCAGTATCATCGATGGCAGGCACCCGGTTATCGAACAGATGAACCTGGGGGGGGATAGGTTTGTACCTAATGATATAAGTCTCGACAGTAAAGAGAATCAATTGATAATAATTACCGGTCCCAATATGGCTGGGAAGTCTACCATAATGAGGCAGGTGGCTCTTATTGTTCTGATGGCACATATAGGAAGTTTTGTTCCTGCAAAAGAAGCTACTGTTGGTCTAGTTGATAGGATATTTACCCGTGTGGGGGCGTTAGACAATCTGGCTAAAGGTGAAAGTACATTTATGGTAGAGATGAACGAGACTGCCAGTATACTACGCAATGCTTCAAATAAGAGTCTGATAATCCTGGATGAAATCGGAAGGGGTACAAGTACTTTTGATGGCCTGAGTATTGCATGGGCAGTGGCTGAGTATATACATGATCAACCAACTCTTAGAACAAAGACGCTGTTCGCTACCCACTACCATGAACTTACGGAGCTGGCTTTAACAAAGGAAAGGGTGAAAAACTATAATATCGCTGTTAAAGAGTGGAATGACAGGATTATCTTTCTAAGAAAGCTTGTTGAAGGAGGAACCAGCCGGAGCTATGGTATTCAGGTGGCAAGACTGGCTGGACTTCCAGGGGAAGTTATTGATCGAATTATCAATTGAGTTTGTTGGATCAAAGCGCAGATTATCTGCGAGAAGAATTGAAAAGACCGGACATCTCTACACTCACCCCCCTGGAGGCGTTAAATAAATTGAATGAATTAAAAGAAAAAGCTGTGAAAGAGTAATCTATTCAGATATTTACCCAGATATTTACCCTTGACAACCAATTAAATAGAGCTTATTATGCCTAAAATTAATACAATAGGGCAATAGTATCTTTTATCTTTTTCAGCGCAAATAAGGTGTAGAACCTTGTACAAAGAATACTGGGGATTTAAATTGTCCCCCTTTGAAAACGTTCCTGATCCTCGATTTTTATATCTCTCACCCAAACATGAAGAGGCTCTGATGAGGTTGCTTTATGCAGCGAACGGACAAAAAGGTGCAGCAATGTTAACCGGCGGGATAGGGTGTGGAAAAACACTCTTAAGCCGTGTTCTCGTCCAAAGGTTGACAGAAGGAAAGTTTAAAGTTGCCCTTATATCAAATCCTTCCCTGCCCCCTGTTTCTTTCCTCCGGGAAATTCTTTATCAACTGGGAATTAAAACTACTTACAAGTTGAAGGTAGATTTACTGCATCTCTTAAATGATGAGATATTGAATAATTTAGAAAAAGGGAAAGATACCATACTGGTTATTGATGAAGCCCACATGATTATTGCTAATAAATCAATTTCTGAAGAGATTCGACTTCTTCTAAATTTTCAACTTGATGACCGATTTTTGTTGACTTTAATCCTGATCGGTCAGCCAGAATTGAAAACAGGAATTTCTGAAATACCCCAGCTGGAACAGAGAATTGCCATAAAGTATAATCTGAAACCACTTAATCCGCTTGAGACTGAGGAATATATACAATTCCGGATGAAGACCGCAGGGCTATCCAAAAACATCTTCACCCATGAAGCCATAAGTAAGATATATGAATATAGTAAAGGAATTCCCAGGAAGATCAATAATATCTGTGATCTTAGCCTTCTGGTGGGTTATAGCACAAAAGCGAAGGATATCGACGCTACAGTAGTACAGGAATCCATTAATGAACAAAGCTGAGGTATAAGTCGTGGTGGAGTTCAAAGACATTATTAAAGAGAAAATAGAAACGAAAAATAAGAAAACCAAAAAAAGGGAGATCGTCCCAAAAGATGATATAAAGTTCAGGGATTTGGATTTATTGAAGGAATCCCATCCCTCTCAACCTGAATCTGATCAAGATTCTATAGCCATATTTGCCACAGATAAATTAGACCCTGATAAGGTCTTCAAAGAAGCCCTTCAATATGAGGAGGAAATAGGTTTTAAGATAAAAGGGGGGATAAATTTTGAGATTGGCCCAGTGGTTAATATCTCAGAAGCGATTGTAGATTGCCTGCACCCACAAGAGATGCTTAAACCCATGCTTCAGAATAACCATGACACATGTAGTCTTTTACTGAATGCATCTTCCGTTAGACAACCTTCCGATTATCTGGTAGCTCATATGGTTAATGTGGCTATCTTTGCTATAGAAATCGGCGCAGGGCTTCTATATTCAAGAGAACAACTGATTAAACTAGGGGTCGCTGGATTGCTCCATGATGTAGGTATGTGGAAAATACCCCGGGAGATAATCGAAAAAAATGTGCCTCTGGACGACAAAGAGTTTGATATGCTAAAAAGACATCCTGAATATGGATTTGAGATCCTGAGTTTTTTGGGGGAAGAATATGCATGGTTAACTGAAATAGTCCTTCAGGAACATGAGAGGGAAAACGGCCAGGGTTATCCACGTGGACTAAAGGGAGAAGAAATAAATGAGAATGCCAAAATCATTGGTATGGCTGATGTCTATGAAGCCAGTTCCCATTTCAGGTCCTATAAAAAACATCTTATTCCCCATTATGCCATTAAAGAATTATTAAATATTCAACGGGGGACATTTTCTCCTCATATTATAAAGGCATTGATTGGACGACTTTCCATCTTTCCTTTATACAGCTATGTTAGATTAAACTCGGGTTACGTTGGGAGAGTTATTGAAGTCAACAAAGATTATCCGCTACGTCCTACTGTAGAAATCTTATTTGATACTCAGAAAAAAAAGATGCATAAAACACAGACTATTAAATTAGCAGACACTCCAATCCTCTATATAACAGGGGCTGTTGATGAAGAGGATCTGCCTGATTTGGATGCCATTGTTGGGTAATCAACTACAAGTAAAGGATTCAAGGGGTCAAGGGAATTATAAAATTAAAATGCAAAGAGAAAAAGTTAAATATACAGAGCAAAATTCAAAATTGGATACTAAAGCAAGGGCATATAA
>WOUX01000294.1:0-2394 GCA_009773075.1 bacterium
ATACCACCATGTCCACCAAAAGAAAGATGAAGAGTCTCAAAGAACTCCTGGTCTGCGCCACAGGGAAGTAGGTCATGGTTGGTACTTGGACTTCCAGAAGCTTTGGGATTTCTGCAATCCTTTCCCGGATTGGTTGAAGAAAACTATTCAAAGTATGAAAGAAACCGAAGGAGCGGGCGTCGCTGAGGAACGGATGGTATCAGATGCCCATGATTACTTCGACAGAGTGTGGGATGGTCTCCCGAAAGCAGACAGGAATTACTGGGAAGGGTTCTTTGTGTGGCTGTTATATAATCCAGAGGTTCTGAAAGACTGGGCTGGTGTAGATGTCCTGAGCGGCAGAATACATCGGATAATTGAAGGCCAGGAGATATGGGAAGACTCGCCTGAGACAACATTGGAGTACAAAAGGTTGCGCCGCGATGTCTCAAGACACAAGAAAAGTTCTCTTAGAGACGCTCTATCCCATTACGGCCAGAAAAAGATATGACCGACTTCGTTCAACGCCTTCCTTTCGGTCAGGCACTGCGTGTATGCCGGAAACGTTGAACGTCTACGGGTGTTGATAAAGGTAGTATCTAGGAATCAATAAGGGTAAATAAAATAACACAAAAGGAGGTCTTTAAATGGCAAAAAGTTCTAAAAATGAAGTACCAGAAAAAGTAGAAAAGCTGTACAAGGAGGCAAGGTCTGCATTGAATGCCAGATACTACATGGATGCAGAGAGGATATTCAAACAAGCGCTGGAATTGTTAAAAGAGGCAAAAGACGATAGCAATACCGCCGAGTGTGAAAAAGAAATCGAAAGAGTTCAGACAGAAAGTGCTGGATTTTCACCTGTGCCTGCCATAGACAATCATGCCCATCCTATGTTTCGGGATGATTTAAAAAAGAATCCCGGTCTTTTTATGGCGGCAAGACATTTCAGACTTAAGGAAGAAGTTATCCCAAAAGGCCTGGATGATATGACAGAAGATATGGACAAGGCTAACGTGGAAAAGGCTTTAATAATGGGTCTGGACACTTCAAAGTCAGATCATTGGGCATTTAAAGAATCAATGTTAAGCAATGACAAGGTTGCTAAATTAGTATCACAGTATCCCGACAGGTTTATAGGGTATGGTTCGGTCGACCCCAGAAGAGAGGACGCTGCGGAAGAGACTGAAAGGTGTATAAAAGAGCTGGGTTTAAAAGGCATGAAGTTCCATCCGGCTGCTGTTAGTACATATCCAAATGACGAGAAGCTTTTCTACCCCATCTATGAAAAGTGTGTGGAGCACAATGTTCCTGTCCAGAGCCACTGTGGAACGACAGGGATGTATTTCACAAAGATTAAATACATGATGCCCCTCCACTATGATGATGTGGCAGTGGATTTCCCCACCTTAAAACTGGTACTCCTTCATTACGGTGTCGGGGGATGGCATGATCAGGCCATGTCACTGGCATTTAGGCATCCCAATGTGTATCTGGACATATCAGGTGCTTCTCCCAGGATCTATCCCCAAAGCCTTGTGATATCTACTAATACTCCCTTCTATCAGCCAAAGATTCTTTTCGGAACGGATTATCCTTTCGTGGGAATGCAATCATGGTTTAAGGCTTTTAAACAACTGAAAGGATTCGGCTGGAGTGAAGAGACACAGAGAAAGGTTCTAAGGGAGAATTTTATTCGTTTACATGATTCAGAACCGGTATCGCCTCTGGATATGCTAAGGAAAGAAGGAATTGATGTTCCCAAGGATGCAAAGAGATAGAATTGATATGGCCTTTATTGAAATTCCTGGTCTTAAGGGAAAGATGTATGTCCCGGATCAAAAACCAGGACATACAAAAAAGCATGATTGCAAGGACTGTTATTCATGTCAAATATGCAGTGATAATAGATGCCAATTATGTCTCCGACAGGGTTCTCATAGGATAAAAAGGCATTCCCAAGAGAAATAAAACATTCCTGCTTTTACCTTTTTGCTCTTAAGATGGAGAAGGAACAGAGGAGAAAAGAAACTGTTTCCATTGCTGGATGGATCAACGGGCAAAAATTTAAGGGGTTAGTTACTTTAGCTAACCCCTTGATTTTCTTGGTGGAGCTGAGCGGGATCGAACCGCTGACCTCTTGAATGCCATTCAAGCGCTCTCCCAACTGAGCTACAGCCCCTTCATTTTTCTAATAAAAAACCCATAATTGATTGGGTTTTTTAGGTTTTTTATGACGTACCATAAAATCGATTTGGCGTCAAGGTTTTTGTTGACAGTTAGATTGGGTTTGCTTATAATTTCAGTCAATATTGAGATGTAGAATTACTGTTTTAATAAACTAAATGCCGGAGTGGTGAAACTGGTAGACGCAGGGGACTCAAAATCCCCCGACCCTCGCGGTCATGTCGGTTCAAT
>WOUX01000294.1:2404-3979 GCA_009773075.1 bacterium
CGGTTCGAGTCCGACCTCCGGCACCAAAAAAATCAGGGGTTAACCGATTGCGGTTAGCCCTTTTTTTAATAGAATATGAGAATCGGTCACAGATACAGCAGCTCCGCGAATTACGGAATTCCTTATAGCTTTCCATTCAGATTTGATTGCCTCATTTCATCCTCAGAGTGTCGCTGAATGGAGGAAATTTGTTCTTGCAAGACCTGACCCAATACCTACTCCGCGGCATAAAATAATTAACTTTGTATCTATTTGTTATTTAAAAATGTGAGAACCGTCCCCTACTAACTATAGAAACCTGGTAGAATTGCCAGTTGCGGAACAGTTACCAAAGGACTTGAAAGGAGATTTTATAGAACGTTCTTAAGGAGAAGCTAAATCTTTACTTGACTCTTTTTACCTAAAGGTAGTGTCTTGTTAAGGCAAAAATCACTTCAAAGTCCCTTCTTTAAAGCCATTAGCGCATCAGACAAGCCAAGTATGTCGAATCTCTCCTTATATATCATTTGAAAAACAGACAGAGAACAGACCCCTATTTGAGAACAGGATTTAAGGCATAATTCAAGAGCCGGCTCGTTTGTACTAGCTCAATAATTCGGTAACTTTTTGGAGTTTATCAAATGGAGGGTTTCATAATTCAACCCTCCATTTCTACCTTGTATTCTTTAACCGAAGAGGCCAGTCTTAAACAAAAAAAGGCACCCTCCCTCTTCGCTCCTATAATTAAAAAGTAGAGAAAGACGCCCTCGTGATTGCCCCTTTGTGATTAGGGTTTGTAAACTCATTATCATCATTTAACCATGCGCTTTCTTATACCTCAATTTTCAGAAAGAATCTAGGCTTTTTTACAATCTAGGCTTTTTTACATTGTGTCATCGAACGACTTTATGTATAATGCAGATATATTTTGGTAGTGTTTGTTAAAAAAGAGACCCGATCCAATTATATATTGATTGACTGCCGGTAATTTTGCAAAAGTTGAATAAAAACCAATATTTTTTATAACCCTTTTTGTGAAGGAGGCAAAAATGGAAGGATGGACCGAAAAAGAAATTAGGAATAAGGATTTAATGGCACCATGCGGATTATACTGTGGTGTATGCGGAGTTTACCTTTCAACAAGGGACGGAAATGAAAAATTCAGGGCGACTATGGGGAACCTTTATGGAACAAAAGCTGAAGAAACAGCATGTTTAGGGTGTATGCAGCCTGATCCACCGAAAAAGCTCTATGGTATGTGTAATATGTGTAAAGTAAGAGATTGTGTAAAATCAAAGGGATACTACTCTTGTCATCAATGCGATGAATGGCCGTGCAGCATGATTCAGAATTTCCCCCTTGCCACTGGCGCAAGAGTTATGAGAAGAACGATTCCCATATGGCGGGTAAAGGTAGCCGAGTACGGTGATGAGGAGGGCAGTGTGGAATGGGTCCGATCAGAATGCGAACGTTATCATTGTTCTTCGTGCGGCAAACCGCTTTTCAGAGGTGCACAACGTTGCAGAGTATGCAAAAAACCAGTAGCCGATGAACTGGACGGGTCTCTTCAAGCTGACGTTGATATGGAAAAAATGC
>WOUX01000295.1 GCA_009773075.1 bacterium
CTCCACTATCAGTTGATTATAAAAGTGATGAAGAGAGAAAGGGGGCCATAGAACGATTAATTAAAAGTGAGGGTGTTTAGTAACTCCCCGGTAGGAAGCGGTTTCGGGAGGGATTTTGGAACCGAGAGACATTGAGGCCGGAATAGGTAGGCAAGATGCAAAAAATCAAGTGGCTAAAAATGGGTTATAGGGAGATGTGGCGAGACCTCTCCCTGGGGGAGGTTGTTTCAGGTAGAACAGTCTCCGAAGACAGGGTGCGGTTTAATAAGGCTGGCAATAGACTTTGGGATGGTCTTGGGATGGAGTTTGATTCTATAGTTACAAAATTCTTCAAAAGGCCCAGCCTTTCTCATTTTGGTTTGGACAAGTGTAATCCGGACAATAAAGTCCATAACGCGTTTCAGACAATAAAGTCCATAACGCGTTTCAAGAATACAACAATGTTACCAATAGCCCCTATCATGGAGGCCATGAATAAATTCATGACTACGGGGTCATCTAAAATATTGAGATCATCTTTGAGGGACGAATTGGTCCTTTCCGAGGAGGTACGGAGGTTTTTAACTTTTTTATATCTTTTAGTTCCTCTGGGGACCTCGTTTAAGAGTCTGGGGAGATCATCTATATCGAGATGTTTTGTAAAGCCTATGGGTTTATGTCTATGGGGGCAGGATGGAATGAAGTCTTTTAAAGGCACATCATTTACATTGGCTAAACACCTTTTAAAGCAGGCAAATAGTACTCTTTTGCGATCTTTCTCATTACCATTAGGTTTAGCGGGGAGATTGCATGGGGAGATAGGCCAGCCATTATGATTATAACCTCTTTTAAGAATAGCTTCTTGACTGATATTCTCTCCACGTACGTTATAGTCAATAAAGGGGATAGCATTAGATGACCGGATATCGTTATAATTTTCAATTTCGTCGTATCCTGCATCAGCGAGAACAATGCCGGTTTCAAAAGGGTGATTATCTTGAGCACTTTTTTTAAGGGGTATGAGTACCGAACCCTCATGGAGGAAGCCATTGCCGACAAAAGAACATAGAGGCAACTCCAGGCCAAGTTCTGGTTCAACAGAAGTAGCTGTCACCATATTATATCCGAAGACATATTCTATGCTGTCAGAATCTTCTTTAGAGCGGCGATGGCCATTCTTTGCATCCAGATCAGCTGGTATCTTTGGGCATCTGACATATACAGGATGCTCTTTTAGATTAGGTTCAACCTTTGAGATATTAGAGCGGATAGGCTCAAGCATGAGGTTACAATTTCTTAATTCTTTTTCGATTCCAAGTAATTTCTCGGTAAAAGGGTCATGAGATTCGTGTTCATAATTGACCAGCCTCCAGGCTACAACCTCGATGCTCGGGGGTTTAGTATCATCAGGGAAGTTATTTCCAAGGCAATGAGAAAAAGAACGATGTTCTTTACCAAGGACAAGGCTATCAAGATCCTGGAGCATATCAAGTATACGGTAGCGGGTCTTTTGGATAAAATCACCATTAACCCTGATCTCATTACAGCCTTTATCAGCATAGGTACACCCTTTGTACTTAGCGTGGCTTCGGAAAAGGCATCCGTCAAAGGAAAGGATTCTGCCGGTAACTATGTTTAATTCATATGCTATTTGTACGAGGACAGAGTGAATAGTATCGTACTTTTTGGGACCTATCTTTTTCCTGTGGTTTGTGAAGGTACCTTCAGAAGGGACAGAATTAGTAACTCCGGAATATGTTCTGTAAGACCTTCCTGCATCCCTGTCAGCCAGGGTATTACAGAACTTACCCATAGAAGAGAAATTATCGAGTACTCTAAAGACATCCAGAAGGGACACGGTACAAGGGTCATAACAAGGCGGGCCCCAGATGGAATACTCCGAAGCAACCAGACTTCTTATGAATGCCCAGTTAAAGAGGGTGGTGACAAGCTTGCATTTGGAATAGTAGCCCTGTGAAGAAATTTCTACATACCGGCGGACATATTCATACTTTGATAAGAAAGAATTGGGCGGTTTTGGGAAAGGCCGATAGAGTTTGCGGTTTATTTCATCGCTTATGGGCTTTATATCTTTTAAAACCCTACCTAAGGAATAGAAGGATAGTGTTTTGTTCACATTCCTTACAAAAGAGAATAGGAGGAGACTATTCCTCCTATTCTCGGGGTTTAGATTTTAGGATTTCCACGTTAAGAAGACCGAGTTTTTCTACAAGCTCTTTGATTTTGTTATAGTTTTTAGACTCTAACCGGGCTTTATCTAAAAGCTCAAGGGGAAGGTAGACATTTTTAGTCTTATTTTTATGGCGTATAGAGAGATAATAAGCAAGGTGGCCCTCTCCGGTACTACACCGGCAGGTAGGCTTGCCGCATTTGATTTTATACGCCATAATGGTCCCTTTTATGAAGTTACCGGTCTTGGAGAGCTGAATTTTAAGGCTCTTACGTTTGGCGAGCAGGTCGCCCAGGGGTTTATCCATGGCATACCTCCTTATATGGTTATAACCACTTAAGATTATACCATGGAAGGGAGGTTTTGTCAAGGGGTTGGGGTAAAAAAGTACAGCGAAATTGGGTTGATTTTTTAGATGGGCGCGTTAAAATGTGAGGAGATGGGGTTACTAAATGCCCTCATTAAAATATGATAAACTTGGCACAGAAGTTGCGCAAGCAAGCAAGCAAGCAAGCAAGCAAGCAAGCAAGCAAGCAA
>WOUX01000005.1 GCA_009773075.1 bacterium
GATCGATATTGTTCGCCGTATTACAGGGGGGAGGGCAATTCTGCGCGAGGAAGAACTGACTTACTCACTGATTTGCCCTTCGAATAATCCCCTATTCCCCTCCAGCATCCCGGGAACCTATAAAAAGATAAGCTCCTGTTTAATCGAGGGGTTTAAGAGGCTGCACATCAATGCCCGATTAGTTATACCGAGAAAGACAAGTAACGGTTTATCCAAAAGGAAAGTCAACCCAAGTTGCTTTTTATCCCCTTCATGGTACGAGATAATGGTTGATGGGAAAAAGATTTGTGGAAGTGCTCAAAGACGAGTGAATGGAGCTCTCCTACAGCATGGTTCTATTTTAATTGGATTTGATGCCCAAAAACTCTTCGAGATCATGGTGTTTAAGGGGTTTAAAAGAGGGGATGTGATTGATTATCTGGATAGAAATATAACTTCGGTGAATGACCAGGTAGGTAAAGATATAGACTTCTTTGAACTCCAGGGGATATTTATTAAGGGTTTTCAAAAGGGATTGGGAATAGAATTGAGAAAGGGGAATCTTAACCATCAAGAACACCAATTAAAGGAACAGTATCTAAAAGAACGCTATCTGAACCCAGAGTGGAACTTCAGGATGTCAGGCGGTCATAGAGATTGATGACAGAAAGGGTCTGACGAAAATTAAGGTTCTTCTCTAAAGAGGAAGGAGGCTGTACCATGGCAAAAGAAAGGAAATACTGGAACGAAGAGTTGGAGACTATGTCTTTAGATGACTTGAGGAAACTACAGGAAAAACGTCTCCAGGAGACAGTGAGCCGTGCATATGAAAAAACCAAGTTTTACAGGCAAAAATTCGATGATGCAGGGATAAAACCTTCAGGCATCAATACATTAGATGATCTGCAAAAGTTGCCTTTGATCCACTCTTCTGAGGACTTTCGCAAGGCGCCGATACCGGATAGGCTGGCTGTACCTTTCGAAGAGGTAAAATATCTGGAATCAAGCTCAGGCACCACAGGGGTCCCTATGGCTATTCTGTGGAGTGGCAAAGACTGGAAGAATCTCATGGATGCAGAGGCAAGGGCAAGGTGGACATTAGGGACAAGACCTTCTGACGTGGTTCATGTTCTGACTGGCTTCCCATGCTGTCAAGGGGGTTATCAACACCTTGGTGCAATGGTAATGGCGCTTAGCGCTGGGAGGGGAGTGTTAGATAACCAGATAAAACTCGGTCAGATGGTTGGTGTCTCAGTACTTGAATATTTGCCAAGTCTGGTACTGAAGTATTTCGAAAGGGCAATAGAGATGGGGTATGATATTAAGAATGGAAGTATCCGGCTCATTTCGGCGCTGGGAGAAGGATGGGCCGAAGCATATAAGAGGAGGGTCGAGGACGAATATAATGTCACCCTCAGAACTCTTTATGGTTCAGTAGATGCAGGTCTTATTGGTGCCCAGTGTGAATCAGGGGAGGGTCTACATACCTTTTTAGACCTGGTCATAACAGAGATCATTGACCCAGAAACAGGAGAGGTTTTAACTCCCGGTCAGGAGGGGGAACTGGTAATAACCCTTTTATGGCCAGATGCCACCCCTATAATAAGATACCGCACAGGTGATGTCACCAAAATACTCCCTTATGAACCATGTCCCTGTGGCAGGACTCACCCCAGGATATCCATGGTGAGAGGCAGGGCGGTTCAGATCACAAAGGTCAAAGGGAAAAATATCCTTCCTATAGACGTTGAGGAGATAGTAGCCGACATCCCTGAATTGGAAAGTGATTACCAGATACTCGTAGATAAACCTGGAGAGTTAGAGGTATTAAAGGTAAAGATGGAATATAAACCTGATGTTAAAGACCGAAAGGCGTTGAAGAAACGGGTTGAGGATGCCTTTAAGAAAAACCTAAGTGTAGAAAGTGATGTGGAACTTGTTCCAATGGGAACTTTAGGACGTGAAAAGTTTAAGGCAACACGGGTAATAAGAACCTACGATGAGAACTGATGGCTGAAGGATGAAGGTTGCCCGAAGTTTTGTGTGATCACGCCTGTCTGCGTGCGACGCACAGGCAGGCATGATTTATCCCTAAAAGCCTTCAGCCTACAGTCTAAACAACCTGAGTAGTAACCTAATATGTCTTAATAATACGTTGGGCCTTATAGGTATCGGATACAATAGAGCCTCTTTCCAACAGCTCTATTTCACTCTCCACACCTAAATTTTGATGAATGACCTCTTCGATGCGATTTCTCAAGGTATTTAAGTCCCCAATGCCCGGTTGATATTCAAGCTTTACCTTCAATTTTTTTAATTCTCCCGGCCTATCAATGACTATCTGATAGTTCTCTGCCAAACCTTCGATACTGGCCATCACCTCCTCTATATCCAGGGGCATAACCTTCTTTCCGGCTACCTTTACTATCTGCGAAATTCTTCCTTTTACCGGAGCCATCCTCGGATGGGTCCTCCCACAGGCACACAGCTCGTATGGATATATCTGTGATACATCACCGACCTTATACCTTATTAACGGAAATGCCTCGTTCATAAGAAGGGCAGTAACTACAATCTCGCCTTCCTCCCCATCAGGAAGGGGGGTCCCCGTTTCCGGATCCAGGATTTCGAGATAAATTAGGTCTGAAAATATATGCATTCCACATCTCTTCTCACATTGAGAAGCAGCTACACCTAGTTCTACTGAACCCCAGAGGGTTGTGAAAGGTATTCCATACTTGGTTTCCATCTTTTTCTTATAGGTTTCAGCCCATGCCTCTCCTACACCACTTACAAGTCTGAGTTTGCTCTTTGTTACATCGAAGCCCAACTCCTTTGCCCTTTCAAAGTAATTGATCATCAGACTGGGCATGTGTTCGATAATGGTAACACCAGCAGTCTGGGTAAGACTGATCTGCTTGTCTATAAATCCTCTTCCAGCACTGAGCAAGAGACAGGTAGCCCCCATCTCCACATATCCCCGGTGGCAACAGTCAAAACCCGTAAGAACCTGAACCACATCATCTGGCCTTGCTCCAATTGTCCACCTACCACGGGCTTCACCCTCAAAAAAGGCCTTTACATCTCTTGTACTGTATGGGATGGGTTCGGGAATTCCTGTAGTTGTTCCTGATGTGGAGTGATACATCTTGATTTCACTCAAAGGAACAGAGAGTTTATCCTCAAAAGGAGCATTGCGTATGTCCCCCAAATCATCTGTCAAGGGAAGCTTAACTATGTCTCCTAGAGTACTTATGTCCGATGGTTTAACCCCAGCCTCATCAAATTTCCGTTTATATACTCTACTATGCTCATAGGCATGGGCCACAACAGACTGAAGCCTCTTTTCCTGGAGACTCCTCAGTTTATCTAGAGGCATTGTCTCCATTTCTTCATTCCAGAATTTCTTTTCCATTTCTACCCCCTTTCATTATAAACGTGTTATTGTACCAGGAGTTGGCTCTCTCCCTGCCTGCTTTTGTGCAAAACTTTCTATATTTTTTTATCTAATGTAACAAAGCCTATGGTTTTTGTCAATATGTCCGTAAATACCCAAAATCCGAGGAAATAATCATTGACAGTTATAATAAAAAACTCTATTCTTATCAGTACATTAGTTTGTAAAACCAATATCATAGGATAAAAGGATGTTTGGGATTGGGATTCCGGAACTTATAGTAATCTTTATAATTGCTTTGATATTTATAGGCCCAAAGAAATTGCCTGATCTAGCCAGGACACTAGCAAGGGGGGTAACAGAGTTTAAAAGGGCTGCCGAAGAGGTTAAAGAGGAGTTGGATATTAAAGGGGAACTAGCTAATCAAAAAGAGGAATTGTTGAAAGACTATAAAGAGATAGCAAGAAACGTTACGGAAACCATAAGAGTAGGGGAAACTAAAGATAAGGAAGAAACCTTAGAAGCTCAGACGACAAAGAAAAAAATGATAGAAGAAGATAAAGAGAGGACAGGGGGTAGCAAGCTAAGTGGCTGATGAAAAGCTCCCCTTTACTTCTCATCTTGAGGAGTTAAGGAGAAGGTTGATCGTCTGTTTTATCGCAGTAGGTATTGGGTTTATTGCCTCCTACACTTTTAAAGAGGAAATACTCAAAATCTTAATGAAACCCCTTTTAGATGTGCTACCACCCGGAGGGTCGTTGGTCTTTACAGGATTGGCAGAAGCCTTCTCTGCTTACTTAAAGGTATCGCTACTGACCGGCATCTTTATTGCGAGTCCGGTGGTTCTCTATCAGATATGGTCTTTTGTTTCCCCTGGCCTTCACGAAAGAGAAAAGAAAAATGCCTTTCCTTTTGTTCTCTTTTCAACAATATTCTTTGTTGGAGGGGCACTTTTTGGTTATTTTGTGGCTTTCCCTTCTGCCTTTAAATACCTTATGAGTTTTGCTACTGAGACTATACGGCCATTGCCTTCCGTCAAGGAGTATCTCTCTTTATCTATAGGATTACTTTTTGCCTTTGGGATCGTATTTGAACTACCTCTCTTTGTCTTTTTTTTAACGAAGATTGGGGTAGTTGATGCTAAGATGCTATCCTCTAAAAGAAAATACGCCATTGTAATTATCTTTATTGTTGCTGCAATAGTTACTCCTACTCCAGATGCAGTAAACCAGTTAATAATGGCTGTTCCTCTTTTTCTGTTATATGAACTGAGTATATGGGTAGCCAGGGTGTTTGGGGGGAAATCCGTAGCTATTCAGCCACAGATTCACACAGATGAACGCAGATAGATTTAAATACAGTAACTATTCAGGTTGTCAGGTTCACAGTTGGTTGCTCTAACCTTGAACCGTGAACCCCGGAACTTTGAATCTAAGCAGTTAAGAAAAAATATCAGTGATGATCAGCGTAGATCAGTGGCTGAGTAGTTACTCACTTTTTTATCCAGAGCCTATTGAATTCTCTCTCGAAAAGCTCGGCCACTCTAACAGACGGTATGATTAGCAAATTTTCGTAATTCCATTTTTCTGCTGAAGTTGTCCAGTTATAAGATCCGGTAATGACTACCTTCCCATCAATGACGGCAAATTTATTGTGCATCAAGCCAGTCTCATCGCCTAGATTATTTCTATTGGGTCCTTTTCTGTATTTAATGCTTATACCTTTATTCTCAAGGAACCTGCCTTTGGAATAATCATCTAAAGAACTTTCCATGTCCGCAATAACCTTTATGTCTATTCCTTGTTTGGAGACCTTCACAAGCTCCCTTGCTATGCGGCCGTTTGTGAAGTTAAACATCGCTATGTGGATGCAGCTTTTGGCTCTTCCAATTTCTTCAATTATCGCCTTTTCACAGTTGCCATTAGGGCTAAAGTAAATTTTAATGCGCTCGGTTTCATCTACACCTATAGCAGAACCGGCAAACAAAAAAGTGAGTAGTATAACAACAAGGGTGGATAAGGTTCTATTTATCGTCCTTTACCTCTTCAAAGTCGGCATCAACCACATTTTCATCTGAGGGTTTCCCCGCATCTTCATCGGTCTGTGTTTTTGAGGAATCAGCGCCTGCAGCTTGAGATGCCTTGGCATACATACTTTCTGCCAATTTATGGGATGATTTGCCCAGTTCTTCGCAGGCATTTTTGATGGTATTTGAATCCGAACCTTCCATCTCTCTCTTTACTTTTGCAATAGCGTCCTCTATGTTTTGTTTTTCGGCTGCATCAACACTGTCTCCGTGCTCTTTCAGGGTTTTTTCTGTAGTATAAATAAGGGTATCAGCCTGATTTCGAGCTTCAGCCAAATCTCTCTTCTTTTTGTCATCCTCGGAATGTACCTCTGCCTCTTTTATCATGTTCTTGATCTCTTCTTCCGTGAGTCCACTGGAGGCAGTAATCTCTATTGATTGCTCTTTACCGGTTCCTAAATCCTTGGCAGACACATGGACGATTCCATTAGCGTCGATATCGAAGGTTACCTCGATCTGGGGCATTCCCCGGGGGGCAGGGGGGATCCCACGCAATTCAAATCTGCCAAGCGTCTTGTTGTACTGTGCCATTTCACGCTCCCCTTGCAATACATGGATACTCACTGCCGGTTGGTTATCTTCGGCTGTAGAGAAGGTCTGACTCTTTTTGGTAGGGATGGTAGTGTTTTTCTCGATGAGTTTGGTGAATATGCCTCCCAGGGTTTCGATACCCAGGGAAAGAGGCGTAACATCAAGGAGGAGCACATCTTTTACCTCACCCTTAAGAACACCAGCCTGTATGGCCGCCCCAACAGCAACTACTTCATCAGGGTTTACACCCCTATGAGGCTCCTTGCCAAATATTTCTCTTACCTTTTGCTGAACCTTTGGCATTCTGGTCATTCCACCCACAAGGATAGCCTCATCGATGTCAGAGGGTTTTAGTCCAGCATCTTTCAATGCAGTCATACATGGGGGTACTACCTTCTCAATTAAGTCGTCCACTAATTGCTCCAGCTTTGCCCGTGTAAGTTTAATATTAAGATGTTTAGGACCGCTGGCATCTGCTGTTATAAAGGGCAGGTTGACATCTGTCTCCGTGGATGTGGATAGTTCATGTTTTGCCTTTTCCGCTGCCTCTTTCAATCTTTGCAGTGCCATCTTGTCTTGTCTCAGATCAATCCCCTGATCTTTCTTAAACTCACCAGCTAAGTAGTCAATAATTCTGAGGTCAAAATCCTCTCCACCCAGGTGGGTATCACCGTTGGTCGCCTTTACTTCAAAGACGCCATCCCCAATCTCCAGGATTGATATATCGTAGGTTCCTCCCCCTAGATCAAATACAGCAATCTTTTCATCCTTCTTTTTGTCAAGACCATAAGCTAAGGACGCTGCGGTTGGTTCGTTTATTATCCTTAGAACGTTCAATCCTGCAATCCTTCCGGCATCCTTTGTGTCCTGGCGCTGACTATCGCTAAAATATGCTGGGACGGTAATTACTGCCTCAGTGACCTTTTCACCGAGATAGTCCTCTGCGGTCTGCTTCATCTTCTGTAAGATCATTGCGGATATCTCTGCTGAACTGTAATCTTTGCCCCTTATATTAACCCCGGCATCTCCATTCTTTCCTTTCGAAATCTTATATGGAAGATTGGGGATGTCCGTCTGGACTTCTTTTGAATCATATTTCCTGCCAATAAGCCTCTTGACAGCAAACACAGTATTTTCAGGGTTGGTTATTGCCTGTCTTTTGGCTATTTGTCCAACCAACCTCTCCCCACTGTCTGTAAATGCAACCATAGACGGTGTTGTTCTACTACCTTCTGCATTGGTAATAACTTTGGGGTCTCCACCCTCCATAATAGCTACACATGAATTGGTGGTCCCTAAATCAATCCCTATTACTTTGCCCATATTTCCCTCCTTACTTCACTTAGCAGCTATATACATTAACCTTTTTAGTTTTAGCTGGTTGTTGTTTTATCCTCATTTGCCATATTCCCATTCTCTGTAGTTGATTTTACACGTGATGCAGTAACTGTAACCTTTGCTGGCCTAAGAAGCCTATCTTTTAAAAAGTAGCCCTTCTGGAACTCTGAAACAACGGAATTAGCCTCGTGCTCATCGCTTTCAACTTGCATCATTGCCTCATGCCGATTGGGGTCAAATTTTTCTCCAACGGAAGAAAAACTGGTAACACCGAATTTTTCTAGACTCTTCATCAATTGGTTTAAGACCATCTCAACCCCTTCAACCAGGGGTTTTGAATTATTGGGACTAGAATTTTCCCCATGCTTTAATGCCATCTCCAGGTTGTCAACGATAGGCAACATATCCCTTATAAGGTTCTCATTACAGAACTTTATTGTATCTGCCCTCTCTTTCTCCATCCTCTTCTTATAATTCTCAAATTCGGCCTGTGTTCGCAACAATCTGTCGAAATTTTCTGCTGCCTCTTTCTCTCTGGCCTGAAGCTGTTTTTTCAATTCTTCTTCTCGGTCTTCCTTCTCTTCCTCCTCCTCTTTTGTAACCTGACTCCCTGTCTCTACTTTCTTGCCTTTTTTGGGCTTGTTGCCCGGTTCTTTTTTATTCATTACTCCCATCCTGATTACTGACCCAGTTAAAGGCTTGATCTCTGTTGTCCTCTTACAGGACTGACTTCTCAACTTTGTTGCGAAGCAGCTGACTTGACATTTAGTATCTTGTATCCATTATTTTGCTGACCATTTTAGCAGTGTAATCGACTATTGGAACGACATCACAATAGTTCATCCTGGTTGGTCCAATTATCCCAAGGGTACCTAGAGCATAATCTTTCCAAGTATAAGGGGAGATCACTATACTACACCCCTCCATTTCCTGAGATTGACTTTCTGTACCAATAAAAATCTGGATTCCATCTGCCCCCATTGCTTTATCTAACAGCTTTATTAAGATGTTCTTCTCTTCAAATGCACGTAAAATAGTTTTCATCTTTTCCACATCACAGAATTCAGGACAGTCGAAGATATTGCCCTTCCCACCTATATAGATATCATCCTCTGGGTAGCTGTCAAAGACCTTTTGACTTAGTTTTAAAGCCTTTGACAGTAACCGGTCATACATATTGCTTTCCTTTTTCATCTCATCGATGATCTTCTCCCTTACTTCGCTTAAGGTTAAATCGGTCAAGATTTCATTTAGGTATCGTGTAAACTTGTACAACTCATCTTGAGAAAGATTTTCTTCTATTTGAATAACCTTATTATGAATGATCCCTGCTTTTGAAACAAAGACAATCAGGATCTGATTCTCATTGAGTTTAATAAATTCTATGTGTTTAAAGATTCTGTTATTAAATTTGGGGGCCAAAACGATTCCTGTATATCGGGAGATTTTAGAGAGAAGCAATGAAGTCTCTTTCATTACATCTGAAATCTCTAGGTTTAAAGGTCGATATCCACTCTTAATAGTCTCCTTTTCTTGTTTGGTAAGCTTTCTGACTTTTAAAATACAATCTACGTAGTAACGCAGCCCTTCATCTGTAGGAATTCTCCCTGCTGATGTATGAGGTTGAGACAAAAGCCCCATTTCTTCAAGGTCTGCCATGGCATTCCTTATAGAAGCAGGGCTCAGATCCACATTATACTTCTTTGAAATAGTACGAGAACCCACCGGTTCACCGGTTAAAATGTATTCATTAATTATAGCATGTAGGATTTTTGTGCTTCTCTCTAATAATGTTTCAGCCATTGTTCCACCTATTTAAAAATTAAGATATCTTATCAAGTTAGCACTCTTTGTAAAAGAGTGCTAGTATTTAATAAAATAACAACCGCTACCTTTATTGTCAAGCAAAAAATTTTTGATTTTTACAGGAGGTCTGAAAAACTGTGCCTTTAGAAAAGAAATCCTTTAGAGGGTAAGAATATCTCCTTGGCTAATCTCTGTTGGAATAACAACCTCTTTTTTGAATCTTTTTCCTATTTGTGGAGAGGGCTTTATTGTAAACTGACGTTTAACCAGAGGCGCCATTACACCGGCATAATCACTATTATCATAGATAAAATCTCTTATCTTTTTGAATTCTTCTCCTTTAAATATATCTTTACTTAGTTCAACAATACTCTTTATGGCATTGTTCTTCAGTTTACAATAAAGAACAAGAGGGTGGTCCAATTCTAAAGAGTCTTTTAGTAGACTCTTCGGGTCTAATTGTGAAATAACCCTTTCTACTACCTGGATTAAACGGGTTATCTTATCCTGGGATATAAGGGGATTTATTTCTGCCTGAATTTGTTTTCTGATGTCCTCACCATGTATTACCGATTTATTTGTTACCTCAATAGATCCTTCGACAATCTCATATCTCAGTGGAGACTCAACCTTATCTCTCCACCTTTTTATTACAAAATCTTCTCTGCCATTAGTTGCCTCAAAATAACTGGTTTTTAATGGTTCGTAATAGGGGCGATCACTGATATAAGAGGACCTGTTTACCTTCAGCTCTTCTACTTTGTGACGCTTGTGCTTCTTTATGAACGGTTCTCTGTCGTTCTTTACCAGTTCAATAAAGCAATCCTTTTCCTTGTCGCAATGGTATTCAGCCGAGAAGTCGTGTTCTGTCATGTTAATAAGTTCATTACATTCTGTACACCTAAATAATCTACTTTCCATCTAAATCACCTTCTTTCTAAGCCCGAGGCTCCCTCTTATTGTCTTTATTATCCAAGGTTATAGGCAGTATAATCTTAAAGCTTGCACCTTCTTCTAATTTACTCTTTACCTCGATACGCCCTTGATGTTTCTCTACAAAAGCTTTAACAATAGACAGTCCAAGCCCTTTACCTTTTTCCGCTTCTTTTGTTGTAAAAAAGGGGAAAAATATCTTTTCCAAATTTTCTTCTTTTATTCCACACCCTGTATCAGAAATGGTCACCTCAATAGATTGTCCATCTGAGCTAAGGTCTGTTTCAACAATTAATTTCTTATTTGTTGTCTTCTCTACAGCATGGGAGGCATTTATGATTATGTTTATAAAAACCTGCTCTAATTGAAATTTGTCTCCTCTAATTAAGGGCAAAGCCTCCCGGTAGAACCTGTGGACCTGACACCTTTTAGTCTCTCCAAAATCCTCCAATAAATTAAGAGAATGATCCAGGATTTTCTGTACATTTATCTTATCTTCGTTGTGTTCGGGTGGTTTCCCATATTTCATCAGTTGTTGCGCAATATGGTCTATTTTTTCAGCCTCTGTAAAAATGCTATCAAAATACTTATTGAAGACCTCTTCTCCTTTTGTTTTTATCAAACCCTGTTGGGCCATTCCGTATATAATCTGTAGATGGTTGTTAATCTCATGGGCAATCTTAGGGGTTAATTGGCCTAAAACTGTCAGCTTTTCAGCGTATAGGAGTTGATCCTCTAGTTGTGTAACCCCCATTTTTATAACCCCTTGTATTTCCTCCTTTGAAATATTTAACGTTTGAGTCAATATACGGCTCAACATATTAATTTTGTACCTTTTAATCCCCTTTTTTACAGCTTCCTCAACTTGAGGTATATTAAACGGCTTATTGATGTAGTCTAAGGCACCATATCTCAAGGCTTCTACGGCAGTATTCAGGCTTCCGTAACCTGTAAGAACAATCACCTCAATGTCATGGTTATAACCTTTTATCTCCTTTAATACTTCTATACCAGGAATCCCTGGCATCTTGAGATCTAATGTCACCAAACTTACAGGCTCTTGTCTTATGAATCTCAATGCCTCCTCCCCATTTTCAACAGTGTGTATATTAAAGATGGGTTTTAAGATCATCCTTAGAGATTCCCGGGGTCCCAACTCATCATCCACTATCAAAACGCTTGCTTCGTTTTTCACATCAAAACCTCCGTAGGGAAATTATAGGTCAAATCTCTTCTCGCTAAAAAGCTCAATGCAAGCATCTACCACTCGAGAATCATAAAGCAAACCTTTATTCTGCCAGATCTCCTCTAATGCCTTGTCTATGCCAAGGGCCGGTCGGTAAGGACGGTGGGAAGCAGTAGCCTCGACAACATCAGCTACAGCTAAGATTCTTGATTCAAGGATAATGTCTTCACCAGTAAGTCCTGAAGGATATCCAGAACCATCCATCCTCTCGTGATGTTGAAGTACCATCGGGCAAATACGCCAGGGCAATTCCAATGTTTTCAATATGTCACTACCGACCTGAGGATGAGTTTTGATCATATTCATCTCAGGATCGCTCAATCTACCAGGCTTGCTCAGTATCTCGGCCGGAACATATATTTTGCCAATATCATGAAGAAGCCCAGACATACGGATTGTTTCAATCTGTTCTTTTGGGAGCCTCATTTCTTCAGCTATAGCCGAGGCAAGCCTAGCAACCCGTTGCTGATGGCCAGATGTATAAGGGTCTCTTGTTTCAACTATCAATGCTATAGTTTGGATGGTTGCATCCATAGCTCTTTGCAACCTTTCATAACTTCGCCCCAGTTTTTCCTCAGCCAGCTTACGCCCTGTAATATCCATAAAATTTCCTAAAGTGGCTCTCTTGCCCTGAAACTGTATGGATGTGAGCTGCTCAGCAGCCCAGTTACTCTCGCCGCTTTTACACAGATATCTGTATTCATACGGAGAAACGCGCTCCCCTTTCAACATCTTCACTGCATTTTCCCTGACCATTTCCCTATCTTCAGGATGGACAATCTCAAAAGGATATATATCCGACAGTTCACTTTCGGTGTAGCCTACACCTTTCTGGAAGGTAGAGTTTACAAGTCTAAACCTTCTGTCCTGGATTATATATATGCCAACAGGTGAACTATTGATTATCTCTAACAACAGTTTCTCAGTTTGCTTGTGCTCGGTAATGTTCCATGAGAATATTAATACACCCTCGGGCACAGGCTCCATGATGAGATCAAACGAGCCTTTGCTTCCGTCAGGAAAGGTAAATTCATTTTCTGTCCGGTGGGGGGTACGTTTTTCCATACAATCCCTTAGCTTCACAAACATTTCCGTATCCTGAATGCCAGGATACATCTCAATCATGGTGCTGCCCAGCAACTCTTTCTTGGTCTTGGAGCTGTGTCTGGCTGCGGCGTCGTTCAGATACAGATAACGCCAGTCAGGACTGATAATCTGACAACCCTCGAGTAAAGTATCCAGCACATCCTGGTAGCATTTATAAGATTTAAGCATACACTTTCTCTCCTATAGTGGACAAGGCAGCATAGAATGTGCCGAAGTCTCCTTAATAAGCAAAGAAGCCACTTATATTGTGTAAGTGGCTTAAAAATAAAATAAATTTTTTTGTGTAATCTACTGTTTGGGGATGGGAAGGATTGATACGGACAGGTTACTAATGAACATTTTTGTACGACTTTTTGTGGCAAGGAAAGGAAACTGGTTAATACTAGAAGGAATTTTCCGTTTGTCTAGATTGTGCATTTTTGAACAATATCTGGTTGAACAGATCAGTCTGTTGTAGCCTCAATACCCAATTTATCCATTTTGTACTTTAATATCCGCCTGCTTATGCCCAAAAGTTCAGCAGCTTTGCTTTGAACATAATTTGTCTTTTTCAATGTATTTAAGATAATATCCCTTTGGAATTCTGCTTCTGCCTTTTCAAATGATAGTTTTCCTTCCAGTACAGCCTCTTTGATTGAGTTTAATCTAGCATTGCCTCTGATATTCGACGGTAAATCCTCCGGGAGTACCTTGCTGTTCTTGGATAAAAGTGTAATCCGCTCAATAGTGTTCTCCAGTTCCCGAATGTTACCGGGCCAGCTATACTCTATAAGTAAATCCAATGCTTCACTGGATATGCTTTTTGCCGTGGCCTCTTTTTCTTTCATAATTCTATTTAAAAAATGATTTACTAATAAAGGGATGTCCTCTTTTCTCTCTCTTAAGGGCGGTAGATGTATAGGAACCACTTTTATCCTATAGTAAAGGTCATCTCGAAAGGCCCCATTGGCCACAGAGTTTTCGAGGTTTCTGTTGGTAGCGGCTATGAGTCTGACATCTACGTTTATGGTCTCCGTCCCTCCAACCCTGACCAGTTCCCTCTCTTGCAAAAACCTCAAGATCTTTGCCTGGGTAGCCAGACTGAGCTCGCTAATCTCATCAAGAAACAGGGTTCCAAAATCAGCCATTTCAAATCGGCCTAATTTCCTTCCGTAGGCATTGGTAAATGCCCCTTTCTCGTGCCCAAATAACTCGCTTTCTATAAGGGTTTCTGGTATTCCTGCACAGTTAATAGCAATGAATGGCTTCCCTTTTCTATTACTATTAAAGTGGATAGCCTTTGCCACCAGTTCCTTACCTTTTCCAAAGCTATAACCCTTATCTATCTCAGACCTCAGTATCTTCACCTCATTCCTTAAATCCTGAGTTGAGAGGGCCTTTTTGATAATCAATCTTATTTCATCAAGGTCAAAAGGCTTGGTTATATAATCATAGGCCCCTAGTTTCATGGCATGAACGGCAGTTTTAACCGTTTTTGTAGCTGTTATCATTATTACAATTATATCCTTATCTATTTCGTTAATTCTCTCCAATACAGCCAGCCCGTCCATTCCAGGCATAATTATATCTAAAAGAACCAGGTTAGGTCTAAGTCTCTCAATTATCCCAAGGGCTTCTTCTCCAGTGGCAACTGTTATAATGTCATGCTCCTTGTCGAAGATCATCTTCAAGGATTCCCTGGTACCTAGCTCATCATCTACTATAAGCAGCCTCTTCATACTTACTCCCCAACTATCAAAAT
>WOUX01000296.1 GCA_009773075.1 bacterium
CGATGAGCTTGAGCGCCGAGTTTCTCAGTTCCCTGTCCCCGATCCCGTAATAGGTGAGATAGAGCGCCTTGGGAGTGAATGGCAGGAGAGCGATCTGCACTGGGCTCTTCGGCGCAAGAGCGGGAAACGTGACTTCCCCCCGTCGATACCCGCATGCCCGCACACCGACCTTTGCCGCAGGGGATTTCATGGTAAACATGCCCTGTTCATCCGTGCGGATCATCTCGTTCGGGAGTGTCAAGATTGCCCCAAATATTTCCTGACCAGCGGCAACATATCGGTATAGACCGATTTATGACCGTCGTCAACAACGATCACCACCGATTTCGGAGGAAGATCAGGGACTTTCCTGAGATAGAAATCAATCAGTTTCCTCAGAGGGATAATGGTGTAACCGTTTTTCGCGAGGTATTCCAGATGGGATGCGAACACCTTAGTGGTCAAGGTCATCCCGTCGGCCACGGCAGGTCCGAAGCGGTGATAGAGCAGAATCGGGACTTCGTCTCGTCCACTATTAACCGTCACTTGCTGCCTCGCCCCTTGCGCAGAAGGAAGGGCAAGGAGGAGAAAAGCAAGCAGTACTGAGGTCATCAGACCTTTCCGCATAGGTAACTCCTTTAGCGCCGCACTGCTCAGGCAGTGGAAAGGCATCGGCTCTTCCCGCAGAGAGAGGCATGGCGCGGCATAACACGATTCTATAGAAAAACCGACTGCCTGTCAAATAATGCATCAATTAGAATTAACGTCCCCAAGTGCCTGTTATACTTAACCATACCTGAACATACAGATATTTATCAACTCCTGGAAGATAAATCAACACTTTTTCCTGTAAGTATTCCTTTTAACTTGACTTGTCGAATTAAAGAAGGGCATTGGTGATATGTATGTCGATATTATAAATAAAAACTTGACATATTTAATTTGCAAATGTTAAAAGGAAACTAATTTATTAAAGTTATGGATCCTGGGAGGTAGACTTTGGCAACTCATAAATCAGCAATTAAGCAAGACAAACAGAGCAAAAAGCGCAAGATGAGAAATACGAAAATCAAGTCTTATGTGAAAACCGTGATTAAGAGAGTACGGAATGCAGTTGATGAAAAGGATATGGAAAGCTCTACTCAAGCTTTGGTAAAGGCTATTCCTGCTATTGATAAGGCAGCCTCAAAGGGCGTAATTCATAAGAAAACCGCTTCAAGAAAGATCTCCAGGCTAACAAAAAGGGTTAACTCAGTAACCTCTAAGGCAGAGGTTTGAGCCTACCAGTAACAGGTAAGCCAGGAACTTCAATAAGCCATAATATACCTTTTACCTCACTTCCTCTTTTATCAATTAGTATTAATTTAACCTGTTGATAACAAATGATATGAGATATTATTGTATTTCATAGCAGATGATTTGTCCGCTTTTGCAGATTTTGGACAATAGTGTAAGGCTTTGCAAAAATAGTACTTAAGAAGGTTAAATGCAGAGTAAGAGTTGATTTATTCAATATCTTTCTGAGATCGTGGTTGACAAAGGTATATCTTAAGTGGAATGGTTGTTGCTGTGATTAAAAAATGGGTTGTCATTGTTGCGATCTTTCTCGTCTCTGCCCTGTTTTTGAATATCTGCTTTTATTTTATTTATCCTGATGTTTCAATGCTTAAGAAAAAGCATCCTAAGAAGACGGCTATAATGGAATATCGGGAAAGAGAATGGCAGAGACAGGGTATAAATAAAAAAATAAAATACAAATGGGTGCCGCTGTCCAAAATCTCTCCTTATGTGATCAAGGCAGTAATTATTGCAGAAGATGACAAGTTCTGGTCCCATGAGGGTTTTGATTTTGAAGCCATAGAGAAGGCTATTGAAAAGGACATTAAAAAGAAGATGTTTAAGGTTGGAGGCAGCACCATAAGCCAGCAACTCGCGAAGAATCTTTATCTGTCTCTTTCAAAGAATCCTGTCCGAAAATTGAAAGAAGCGGTCCTTACATGGAGAATTGAGAGAAGTCTCTCCAAAAGAAAGATCATCGAACTCTATCTAAACATCGCAGAATGGGGGGATGGCCTGTTTGGTATCGAGGTTGCCGCCCAGCACTATTTTGGTAAACATGCTTCATCTCTTACGGCTGAAGAAGCCGCAAGGCTTGCTGCCGTGCTTCCCAATCCGAGACGGTATAGTCCGACCGGGAAGACAAGATATGTAGTAAACCGCTCAGCAAGGATATACAAGATCATGATAAGAAGAGGTATCGTGATACCTGAGTATGAAGAGGTGATGAAAGAACCCGATGATGTACCAGGGGGGAATTTGGAAATGCCTGATGAACAGAGAACAACGGACGGTCAGATAGCCCCCAAACTAACCCAAACTAAAGGTTTACGCTAATTGAAAATACGAGTAAAGTTAATCAAAAGAAAGGTCTTTCTACGTAATGAAAATAGCATATACAGGGCTCAATCTGCCCGAAGGTAAGATAAAGTACCATGACGAGATATTTGTGAGTCTTGCCGAGAAGTTTCAGCCGGCAAAGTTGTCGCCGTACTATTTTGAATTTCTCCCGGAAGACTATGAGTCGGCAGACATCATTGCCATAGCGGATGAACATGTTCTGGATTTGCTCATTCTTGACATGGAGAAGATCGAAGGCAGGCTGTCGAGGACAGAGGATCCCTCCGAGAAGGAGGTGCTCAAGAAATGCCTGTCACAGCTTGAGGATCAGAAGCCGATCTGTGATTTATTTTTGAATAATAGCGAGCGGGCTATCGTCAACGCGCTCAGACCGATGAGCTTCAAACCCACGCTGGTTTCCAAGGACACATCACCGGACGCAAATGTTGTGTGCCGTGATGGCATGGAGAAGGCCGGCATGATGTTTTTCTACACGATCGGGAAGCAAGAGGTTCATGCATGGTTGGTTGAGAAAGACACCGATGCCGTGACGTGTGCCGGTAAGATTCATTCAGATCTAGCTAGGGGATTTATCAAAGCGGAACTCGTGAGCTTT
>WOUX01000297.1 GCA_009773075.1 bacterium
TAATGTACGGTTTTTCTCTCCTGCCAGCAATATCAGGTGCATGGCTGATTCTAATGGGTGCCTTAGGGATATTTTCATTCGTCAAGTGGGAGATGAAGGTGAAAACCCCTGTTTTAGATATAAAACTCTTCCGAAATAACGCAGTCTTCGCTTTCTCTAACCTGGCAGCTTTGATCCATTACAGTGCGACGTTTGCCATAAGTTTCCTTTTAAGCCTTTACTTGCAGTATATAAAAGGGTTTAGTCCTCAAAACGCAGGCTTGGTCCTGGTATCCCAACCTGTTGTAATGGCTATTTTCTCCCCTCTTGCAGGCAGACTCTCAGACAGAATTGAACCAAGAATAGTTGCTTCAATTGGGATGGTGTTGACCTCTTTAGGGCTTTTTCTGTTCACCTTCCTGGAAGGGGAAACGCCTTTAGCGTTCATTGTAGCCAGTCTAATCCTCGTTGGTTTTGGCTTTGCCCTTTTTTCATCCCCGAATATGAATGCAATTATGAGTTCTGTTGAAAAGAGATCTTATGGAGTAGCTTCTGGAATGGTTGGAACAATGAGGCTCATCGGACAGATGCTCAGTATGGGGATTGCAATGCTGATATTTTCCATATTCATTGGAAGGGTTCAAATTACATCTGAATACTATCTGCTTTTTTTGAAAGGTGTAAAGGTGGTTTTCATCATTTTTGCCACCCTTTGTTTTGGAGGCATATTCGCATCCCTTTCAAGAGGTAAACTGCGATAACGCGTTAAAGCTAGGAGGCTTGTATAATGAAATGCAGTAATTGTGGGGCTGAGTTGGATAATGAATACAAGTACAAGATACGATGGGAAAAGGTCTGTGAAGACTGTTATATAAACTCTACACTGCCTAAAAATCCCTGTGATCCAATAGCACAGATGGTAACGGAAAATTTCATGGAAACGTTTAAAAGATCGCCTATGGAAGAGCTTTCTGAGACACAGAAAAAGATTTATGAATTTATTAAAGAAAAAGGCAATGTGTTGCCAGAGGAAATTGCGGGAGAGTTCGGTTTAGGGGAGTCAGACCTTAGGAAAAATTTTATCGTACTTAGAAGGCTTGGATTAGCGAAGGCAACAAAGATAGACAAAAAGGTATATTACGTTATGTGGGAAGATGGTGAACTTTAGGTTATATAACCCCTCTTTTCTAAATACTGCTTTTGCAACAGGGAACTGCGGAGATAGTGACAAAGGGGCACCATTACCGCAATAATTTTTTAAAAAATTTTCATGCGTTTTCATTTTTTCCTTGACAAAAGTTTTCTATTAGGATACTAATTATCAACTAATAGATGACAAATCTGGCAGGCATAAGGAATAAAAGCTGTGGAAATGAATATAGGGTCAAAGATAAAAAAAGTGAGATTGGGAAGAAAAATAACATTAGAAGAGTTGGCCTCCAGAACGGGTTTTACAAAGAGCTATCTCTCAAAAATCGAGACCAAGAATAGTTCTCCACCCCTTGCCACATTAGTCAAGATTGCAAGTGGACTAGGTGTTGAGATATCTCAATTTTTCCCTTATTCAAAGACAGATATTGCCTGTACAGTAGTTAAAAAAAAGGAAAGGAAAGTAGTTGCTGGAAGAGGTACGCCGTATGGTTATTCATATGAATCAATCGCCTATAAAAAACGTAATAAGAAAATGGAGCTTTTTGTTGCAGAATTTCCCCCAAGCACTATGGAAATTACGCTGTTACAGCATGGGGGTGAAGAGGCCTTATATGTTCTGGAGGGCAAGTTAGAATTTATTCATGGAGACCAAAAGTACATTCTTGAAGAAGGGGACTGCATATATTTCGAACCTGAGTTTCCCCATGGGGGTCGTGGCTGCAATGATTGTCCTGCAAAAGTTCTAGCGGCAATATACAATCCTTAAAAATCAACACGGATAGATTTTCTTTTTTCTCGTTCCTCTCCTTGTTCTTTCTCCTACTCGTTATATACTCTTCTTATACTTCTAGCTCATTTCAAGATAAATTCAGGGTTTCAAAAAAAAACGAAATAGCCGCTAATAAGGGCAGCTACTCATATTGTTCTTAGTTTTCAGTACCAAAAAATTGGTTTAGATGTCTCGATATTTCCTGGGAATCTCCTTAACTTTAAAGAAGTTTCCAGGGATCAAAAGTCAACAAAAAAAGAGAGGCTACCGGTAAGTATTCCACCCCTTGACCGATAACCTCCCCGGCGCAAAAAGAGGTATAGACCCCTCTTTGCATTGAGATAATATTAGCAAACTTTTTTTATAAAATCAAGACCTACGTGAAATTTTTTCTAGAAGAGGAGAAATAAGCAGTAGAAGAGTTGTTGATAGGTGGAGAAATTTGCGAAGGACAGGTAATCCCCCCTTCATTTTATCCGATCGTCGGTCTCTCCTTTTTAAAAGCGATAGACTTAAGGAAAGAACTTATGGCCGATTGGTCTAAGGATACTATCATGCACGGTGAACAGGGATTCGAACATTACCGTCCTCTCTTAATCGGTGAAACTTTGAGAATCGAGGGTGAGATCACCGATGTTTATGAAAAAAAGGGGAAACGACCTTTTGATGTTATAACAATTGAATCTATAGGAAAAGACAGAAAAGGGGTAAAGGTATTTCTTAGCAGATCCGTTATCTTGATCTTTAAGTGAGGAGTCAAATTTATGCAAAAACCAAAACCATTTTTTGACGAAGTTGAAATAGGTTCTGAGGTACCCCCTCTGGTAGTAGGCCCTGTTGATCGAAACAAAATCATTCAGATGGCGATATTGCTGAAGGATCCAAACCCTATTCACCTTGACAGGGTTTACGCCAAAGAGAGAGGCCTCCCTGATGTTATACAACAGGGGCCATTTAATATGGCTTCTCTTTACAGGGTACTTACAGAGTGGCTTCACTCTCCATCAGATATAAAGAAGATTCATATGAGGCTTGCAAATAACGTCTTTCCTGGCGACAGGTTGACGAATAGGGGTCTGGTGAAGCAGAAATACGTTAAAGATGAACAAAACTATATCGTATGCGAGATCTGGCAGGAAAACCACAACGGAGTTAAGACTATTACTGGGGAAGCCACAGCAGTTCTTCCAATAAGGCATTAAATACCTTCGGGAGAATTTAACAAGGAGAGTTTCAAAACAAACAGAGGT
>WOUX01000298.1 GCA_009773075.1 bacterium
AAGATTATATGACGCCAAAGATTTATCAATAGTGATACAAAACTTTTGACAATACGATCCTATAAAAAAGGAGGTAAAAAATGCTAAAAACCAGAGTTACTGAAATGTTTAATATTAAGTACCCTTTCATTGGTGGGACAATGATGTATATCACCGATGCAAAATTTGTAAGCGCAATAGCTGAAGCCGGAGGTCTCGGCATTCTCCCCTCTGCCTTTTACAGGAGTAAAGACAGCTTTAGAGACGCCATTAAAGAGATTAAGGATTCTACTGACAAGCCATTTGCTGTCAATATAAATCTCTTCCCCATGATGCAGCCCATCGATAACAATGAGTATCTGGATGTAATTATTGAGGAAGGAGTTAAGGTAGTTGAAACAAGCGGACACAGAGCTCCGGATGACATTGTTGCAATGTTAAAACCCGAAGGAATAAAGTTAACCCATAAATGCGTAGGGGTGCGCTATGCCCGCAAGGTTGAATCCGTTGGTGTCGATGCAGTGACCGTTGTTGGCTTTGAGAACGGAGGGGCAACAGGGATGCTCGACATCACAACCCTCTGTCTTGTGCCTGCTGTGGTAAATGCAGTGAAGATACCGGTAATTGGCGGCGGCGGTGTTTCTAACGGAAAGGCTATTTTGGCTCTTCTGGCCCTTGGAGCCGAAGGGGTTATTATGGGGACCAGGCTTCTCTTAACCGAAGAATGTCCTATACATGAAAATGTAAAGAGGGCCCTCCTGGAAGCCAAAGAGACGGACACCGTTTTAGTGTTGCGCCCTTACGGGAATACACATAGGTGTCTGGTTAGCGATGTCACAAAAAAGGTACAGGAGTTAGAGAAGGAAAACGCACCCTTTGAAAAGATATATCCTTTGATTGAGGGGTCCAAAAACCAGAGATTGGTTAAAGAAGGAGACCTGGGTAGCGGATTCCTTTCATGCGGCCAGGGTATTGGACAGATTGACAGGATATTACCAATTAAAGAACTATTTAAACAGCTAGAAGAAGAGGTATCTAATACAAGCAAGAGGATAGGTAAAATTATCCAATAACCTTACCATACCTGACCAGGCCTGAAAGGGCCTTTGCAGCCCTTTCAGGTGTGGTGTAAACAGGGATTGAATTCTTTTCAAATACATCTATTACATCTTGAGTCTCCATTTGATGTGAATTTATACACATCACAACAGGCTTTCCATATTCCTTTTTTAAGTCCACCATGCCTTTGAACAATTCCTTGAAGGGTACAACAGGATGGGGCAGCATGAAGAAGATCAAGGCATCAATGTTGCTGTCTTCTAAAACGGCCCTTATCACTTTATTCAGAGTTTCCCAGCCTCTTGCAAACCCCAGATCCACAGGGTTGGTCATTATTGTCATAGGGGGCAAGGTCTCTTCCAGTGTCTTTTTTGTTTTGTCTGAAAAGCTTGGCAGTTCCAGGCCTTTGGTTGAACATACATCTGTTATCATAATCCCTGGGCCTGCCTGAAAGGAAAGGACAGCTATCCTGTTTCCCTTTGGCGGTGCAGAAAGAGACAGTATCTTGGCTATGTCAAGCAATTCCTCACAGTCGCTGGCAGATATAATATTTGATTGCTTAAAAGCGGCCTCATATAGTTCATATTTGCCTGCTATAGACCCTGTATGAGAATATGCCGGTTTGTAAGCGGCAGGTGATTTCCCAACCTTGCATGCCACTACGGGTTTTTTAAGGGCTGCTTCTTTGGCTGCCGATATAAATCTGCGGGGATCATCTATACCCTCTATGTACAGAAGGATGACATCGGTATCGTCATCATCAACCAGGTATTCCAGCAAATCAGCATATTCTACGTTACACCTGTTCCCCAGACCAACAACTTTACTGAACCCTATGTTTTCAGCCACTCCCTGATTTACTATTACATGGGCGATTCCGCCACTTTGACTTATAACCGCGATTCCGCCCTTCTTCAATTGGGATAGGTATGGAGAAAAGGATGCGTTCAGGCCTATATGGGTGTTCACCATCCCGAATGTATTCGGCCCGATTATCTTTATTCCAGCCCTGTCAGCTATTTCTGCCATATCCTTCTGGAGGTTGCGTCCATCCTGATGCCCCAGTTCTTTGAACCCTGCAGTGATAATTACTGCACCTTTGACCCCCTTATCTTTACATTCGTCCAGAACACCAAATACTAAACGGGCTGGTACTACTATAATGACCAGGTCAATCTTCTTTTCTGGAATGGAGACAAGGGTAGGATACGTCTTTATGCCCAAAACCTCCTTGATATTGGGATTGGGGTTAACAGGATATACCTTTCCTTTAAACCCTCTGTCCTTAAGGCTATCAACACACTGATGGCCCATCTTTGAAGGGTCTTCCGATGCCCCAACTATCGCTACTGAGTCAGGGTTAAATAAAACGTCAAAACTATTTTTCATTTTACTCTATCCTTATTCGTAACTGATCAGGTGGATAGGCTGTAGACTGTTAGAATGAAGGCTGAAGGATGTGTAGTCTCCTACAGGCTAATAGTCTATAGCCTAAATAACCTTTAACAGCCTACAGTCTAAACGACCTGAGTAGTTACTTCACAGGTTAATATTGGAATATTTCCTCCATGGTCTTGATACGGTCTTATTTTCCAGTGCGTCCAATGTCCTGTTTATTGTCTTCCTGGTATCCTCAGGCATTATCACATCGTCAACATAACCTCTAGCGGCGGCTTGATAGGGGTTCTCATAGAGATCTGAAAACTCCTTTATTCTCTTTACGCGTATCTCATCCGGGTTTTCTGCCTCTTTTATTTCCTTGGCAAAGATGATGCTGGCCGCAGTCTTAGCTCCAACGATAGTGACCTGGGCTGTGGGCCAGGCAAAAACAAAATCGGCGCCTATAGACTTATCCAGCATGCCATAGTGGGCGCCGGCAAACGATTTTCTTACCATAACAGCGATTAATGGAACAGTGGCATCGGCCCAGGCATAGAGCAGCTTGGCCCCATGTCTCAAGATACCTCTCCAATCCTGCTGAGAACCTATTAAAAAGCCGGGACAGTCATGAAGGGTAATCAGGGGGATGTTAAACAGGTCGCAAAATCTTATAAACCTGGCGCCTTTATCTGAGGAATCAACATCCAGACACCCCCCCATGTGAGTGGACTGGTTGGCAACTATCCCGACAGGACGACCATTAAAACGGGCAAAACCAGTGATTAAGTTTCTGGCGTGAAGTCCCAGTGTCTCAAAGAAATAACCGTCGTCCACTATCCTTTTGATAATCTGAAACATATCGAAAGGTTGATATGGCTCTTCCGGCAGTATGTCAATCAAATCCGGTGACTTTCTTTCGGAATCATCTTTTGTTTCCACACGAGGTGGTTTATCTTTGTTGTTGGATGGCATAAAAGAGAGAAGCTCCTTTGCTTTATCCATAGCGTCTTTGTCGTCCTCTGCCACTATGTGTGTCTGTCCTGATTTTATGGCGTGGGCTTTGTAACCCGAGAGGCTCTCCAAACTGATCTCTTCTCCGGTTTGCGTTTTTACGAATGCCGGTCCGGCAATACCCATAAACCCCGTGCTTTTTGTTTGGATAAGGAAATCCTGCATTATAGGATGGTATGCCTGTCCACCCAGACAGGGTCCCATAAGCAGGGCTATCTGAGGGATTATCCCAGAAGCCAGTATTTGAGACCTGAACAGCCAACCATAGCTTTCTAGGGTATCCATCCCCTCCTGAAGACGTGCACCTCCTGAGTCGTTCATACCTATAAACGGCCAGCCATTCTCTTTAGCAAAATCCATAGCACGGGCAAACTTTTTCCCATGATACTCGCCGAAAGTCCCTGCCATAGCTGTATAGTCTTCACTGGCAACAACAACATGCCTGCCTTTTACCTTGCCAAAGCCTGTAATAACACCCTCAGCAGGAACTTCCCTTTTATCCATGCCAAAGGCAGTCGTCCTGTGTTTAACGTGCATCCCTATCTCAGTGAAAGTGCCGGGGTCAAAAAAGTATTCTATCCTTTCCCGTGCAGACATCTGTCCCTTTTTATGGCGCTTTTCTATTGCACTGGGGTCTCCCATCTGCAGGATGCGCTCCCGCCTCCTTTTAAGTTCCTCCAAATTTTCTATGTTCTTACTGTGTGTCTTATCACTCATATTTGAGTCTCCTTCCGTTTTTTTTATTCAATAACTCCGCATCTTTTTCCACTGTAATCTCAATTAGAGCTTTCAAATAATAAAATACGCCTAGCAATTCAGTCTTCTACTTCGCCTCTTTTATTCAAAGCCACACCAGGTGGTGATGCTCTCTAAGGGTTCTCGGGTACTCTCTATCCTGTTCGCGGGAAAATCCCAGTTTGGATAACCAATGGCAATGGCGATTATTATCCGTTTGGACTCGGAGATATCGGCAAACTTCCTCACCACATCAGGATACATTACACCCTGGTCCTCAATGCAGGTACCCAGACCATAATTCAGGGCTGCAAGGCAGATGTTCTGCATCACAGCGCCCACATCCATCAGCGGTCCT
>WOUX01000299.1 GCA_009773075.1 bacterium
CCAGGATAATATAGGTAAGATCAGGGTGTTTTTGGATGACTGACGGAAGCGCCTGCAGGACGTTTTCAATGCCCTTATTGGGGGAAATCAGGCCGAATGTGAGAAGCACCTTTTTGCCTTCCACGCCGAACTGATCTTTGTAGAAGTTGGGATCCATAAAAGGCGTATCCGGAATACCGTGATGGATAAAGGCAATTTTTTCTTCCGGCACTGCATAGATATCTTTGAGAAAGTCAACAGCCTTGTGGCTCATCACGACGAGTTTGTCGGACAGATCAGACAGCCTGCGCATGACTTCACGATATTCAGGGGCTGGATCTCTCAGAATCGTGTGCAGGGTTGTTACGACCGGCATGCGAAGCTCTCCTAAAAGTTTCAGGAGATGGCTCCCTGCCGGGCCGCCATAAATGCCGTATTCATGCTGAACGCAGGCAATATCAACTTGGCTGATATTGAGAAACTCCGATGCAACAGTGTAATCGGCAAGTTTGTTCTGATTGATCTCAAATCGCACTTTTTCAGGATATGGATATCCCTCGGGTTTATCGTTCATAACTACTGCCGAGCAACTTATGTCAGGCGCTTCCATCGATAAAGCCTCAACGAGATCAGTAGTGAATGTTGCAATACCGCATAGGCGGGGTAAATAGTTACCGATTACGGCAACCGAGTCGATTCCCTCATAATACTTAATAACAGATGCCATACTATCTGCCTCCCAATAGTTCTATCATCTGACAGAACTTGCTTTCTGACAGGCAAGTATAGGGAAAAACTTCTTGTGTGTCAATAAATAAACAAATATTGTGTCAATAGCATTTCAAGATGTCCGGTTTTTATAGCAAGTGAAATGCCAGGTTTGGTAATTAAATTCCTTGCATCAGATCGAAATATTTAGTAGATTAGTACGCAAATGATATTATGCAAAACGAGGGGCACTGTGAAGAAAATAGGAATTGGATTGGTAGGGTTTGGGACTGTAGGTACTGGTGTAGTAAAAATCCTTCAACAAAATAAGGAGGTTATTGAAGATCGCCTCGGAGCTTCTATTATTCTGAAGAGGATCGCAGATATTGACATTACAACGGACCGAGGGATAAAGGTAGATAGAGAGCTTTTAACCACCAATGTTCAGGAACTGATCGACGACCCGGAAATATCCATCCTCATTGAACTCATTGCACATAGTCACTGCAAACAAGGCCCTGCTGGCAGTTCATGGTGCGGAGATATTCAGAAAGGCTTACAAAGAAAAGGTGGACATCGGCTTTGAGGCAAGTGTTGGTGGTGGCATCCCTATCATCCGCTCTATCAAAGAGGGGTTGGCTGCCAATAATATAAAGGTTATATTTGGGATTTTGAACGGTACATCCAACTATATCCTTTCAGAAATGACCAGTAGAGGCAAAGAATTTGCAGATGTATTGAAGGATGCCCAAAACAAGGGTTATGCCGAATCAGACCCCACCCTGGATATTGAAGGTCTAGATACAGCACATAAGTTAGCCATACTTTTATCCCTGGCTTATGGGATTAAGGTAAAGCTAAGCGATATCTATGTTGAAGGGATTTCCAGGATTACCCCTCTTGACATAGAATTCGCAAGAGAATTGGGCTATACAATAAAACTACTGGCCATAGCCAAGGAAGAGAACAAACAGATTCAGACCAGGGTTCATCCTACCCTTCTGCCTAATAACCACCTTCTTTCTATGGTCAACGGAGTGTACAACGCTATATTTATCAATGGAGATGCAGTAGGCAAGACTATGTTTTATGGAAAAGGGGCAGGGATGATGCCCACAGGAAGTGCAGTAATAAGTGATATCATGGAAATCTGTCGTAATGTTATAAAGGGCAGCAGTCAGAGGGTCCCCTCCCTTTCTTTTCAATATAAAAATATAAAAAAACAGAAAATCAAAAGCATGAACGATATTACAAGCAGGTATTACCTGAGATTTTATGCTAAAGACAGGCCGGGAGTGCTATCAAAGATATCAGGAATCCTGGGTAATATGGATATTAGCATTTCATCGGTCATCCAAAAGGGAAGAGAGATTGAGGGAGCTGTGCCGATTTTTATGCTAACCCATGAAGCCAAAGAGGCAAATGTTCAAAAGGCGTTAAAAAAGATAGACACAATAACTCTTGACAATACGGTATTGATTAGAATAGAAGACGGGGATTCGACTTTAGAGGGTGACACATTATGGAAGGAATAATCAAAAAATACAGAGAGTTTTTGCCTATAAAGGACGATTCCAAGATTATTACCCTAAATGAGGGTAATACACCTCTTATCAGGACCAGCAGACTAAGGGACTATATAAATAAAGGAATTGACCTCTATTTAAAGTACGAGGGACTCAATCCATCAGGTTCTTTCAAAGACAGGGGAATGACCGTTGCTATATCCAAGGCATTAGAAGAAGGAAGCAAAGCAGTTATTTGTGCCTCAACAGGCAACACCTCTGCCTCCGCTGCTGCTTATGCAGCAAAGGGAGGATTGAAGGCTTATGTGCTTATTCCAAAGGGGAAGATCGCCCTGGGAAAGCTGTCTCAGGCTATGATGCATGGCGCTGTGGTAATTCAATTAGATGGGAATTTCGATGAGGCGCTAAAAATTGTAAGAGATATATCAGGGAAATATCCCATTACAATGGTAAATTCCTTAAACCCATATCGTATAGAAGGACAAAAGACAGCCGCCTTTGAAATCTGTGACCAGTTGGGTTTTGTCCCGGCATTCCATGCGTTACCCGTAGGTAATGCAGGCAATATAACTGCTTACTGGAAGGGTTTTAAGGAGTATAAGTCTTCTGGAAAGATTAACTCTCTGCCAAAGATGATAGGTTTTCAGGCAGAGGGGGCTGCGCCTATAGTTAGAGGAGAAATCATAAAAGCCCCTGAAACTGTGGCAACGGCCATCAGGATAGGCAATCCGGCAAGCTGGAAACAGGCAGAGGCAGCCAGGGATGAATCAGGTGGAACCATTGATATGGTATCAGATGAAGAGATCATCAATGCCTATCAGTTAATAGCCAGATATGAAGGTATATTTTGCGAACCCGCATCAGCAGCCTCAGTGGCAGGAGTCATTAAATTGAACAAAGAAGGCTATTTCAAAAAGGGAGACAGTATTGTCTGTACTTTAACAGGGCATGGTTTGAAAGACCCGGAAAGCGCTATAAAGATATCCACTCAGCCTATAACACTCCCGCCAGAGGTAGATAAGATACTGGAAGTACTAGAGCTTTAAGTCAAGTACCATCGGCTGAAACCGATGGCTTGAGTGGCCAAGGATTCGAGGGGTCAAGGGGTCAAGTGAAAACAGCTATCCATTCTTGTCCTTGAACCCTTGAATCCTGGATCCCT
>WOUX01000300.1 GCA_009773075.1 bacterium
TTTTTGACTACCTTAGGATTTCAAACATGATATCAAGAAGAGCCATTGACATACCCCCTTTTATAGTGATGGATGTAATGGAGAAGGCAGCAGAGATGGAACGAAAAGGAGAAAACATCATCCATCTTGAAGTGGGGGAACCCGACTTTGATACCCCTGCATGTGTTAAGGAGGCGGCCATTAAAGCCTTAAAGGATGGCAAGACCCACTATACCCATAGTCTGGGTTTGATTGAGCTGAGGGAGGCAATTTGCGAACACTACTTCGAGAAATACAATGTGAAGATCTCTCCCGACCAGGTACTGGTTACCTCCGGAAGTTCACCGGCTATGCTGTTGTTATTCTCTGCCCTGCTCAACCCTGGCGATGAAATAATACTCCCTAATCCTTCCTATTCCTGCTATTCTAAACTCATAGAGTTTGTTGATGGAAAGCCTGTGTGGGTAGATGTATCTGAGGAGGATGGTTTTCAATACCTGCCTGAAAAGATTGTAGAAAAGATAACAAAGCGAACCAAAGGAATCATATTCAATTCTCCTTCCAACCCTACAGGAAACATACTGTCTGCTGAAAGGATGAGAGAAATAGCAGGGCTTGGTCCCCTGATTATTTCCGACGAAATCTATCACGGTCTGGTCTATAAAGACAGAGAGCATTCTATACTGGAATTTACAGATACGGCATTTGTATTCAATGGTTTTTCAAAACTCTATGCCATGACTGGATGGAGGTTGGGATATACTATCGTCCCCGATGAATTTATTCGTCCCCTGCAAAAGATCCATCAAAACTTCTTCATTTCTGCCAATGCCTTTGTTCAGTGGGCAGGGATTGCTGCCCTGAAGGAAACTAAAGAGGAAGTGGCAAAGATGAAAGAGATATACAATGAAAGAAGGAAATTTATGATTTCAAGGCTCAGGGAGATAGGCTTTGGGATTACTGTCGAGCCAACCGGCGCCTTTTATGTCTTGGCCAATGCTGGAAAGTTTTCAGGAGACTCTTATAGACTTGCCTTTGACATCCTTTGAAAATAACCTCTGCAGAATTTGTAAAGAGTGCATGGTTGCCCTCTGATTACCCCAAAGACTCCTTGCCAGAAGTGGTCTTTGCCGGCAGGTCAAATGTCGGAAAGTCATCATTAATAAATGCCTTAATAAACAGAAAAAACCTGGTCAAAACCAGTTCCACCCCGGGCAAGACCCAATCTATCAATTTTTTCAATATCAACAATGAGATCACATTTGTTGACCTGCCAGGTTATGGTTATGCCAAGGCTCCATTAAAGTTAAGAAAGAGATGGAAACCTTTAGTAGAAAGCTATTTAAAGACTGGAAAAGCCATAAAGCTGGTGCTCCTTATCCTTGATGCAAGAAGGATACCATGCCGGGAAGATATTGAACTTATAGAGTGGTTTGATTTTTATCAAGTCCCGAGAGTAATAGTATTAAATAAAACAGACAAGTTATCCAGGACAAATTTGAAGAAACAGATTGAACTTATTAAAAAGTCTCTCCCGTTAAAGGACAACAATCCTATCCTATTTTCAGCTGTTACCAAAGAAGGAAAAGAAGAAATATGGAGACAGATTCTTTGCAAGATTGAGTAGAACGGTGTTAGAAATTTTATTGCGTTTGTATTCGTTAAAGAGAGGCTAATTTTTATCAAGAGAATAATGAATAAAAACATAGCCGTTATAGGATGTGGTTATTGGGGCAAAAACCTGGTCAGGAACTTTGCAGAACTGGGCGCTCTCCATACCATCTGTGATACAGATTTTGGAAAATTGGAGGAGTGGAGGAGTGGAGGAGTGAACACCGACACGGACCACGGACACCGATACGGATCTCCGAAGCTGACCACCGATTTCGAAAAGGTACTGCTGGATAATCATATAAAGGGTGTAGTACTATCCACGGGAGCGGAATCTCATTACTTAATGACAAAAAGGGCTCTTTTAGCAGGGAAAGATGTCTTTGTAGAAAAACCTCTTGCTTTAAATACTGCTGAAGGGAGAGAACTTGTTCAATTAGCGGAAGAAAAAAACCGTATCCTGATGGTTGGACACCTCTTGGAGTATCATCCTGGTATTATAAAGCTTAAAGAATTGATAAATGCCGGAGAATTGGGGAAAATCAATTATATATACTCAAACAGGCTTAACCTGGGGAAATTCCGAACAGAAGAGAACAACCTCTGGAGCTTTGCCCCCCATGATATCTCTGTTATTCTATTACTCCTTGGGGAATCACCCCAGGTAATATCTGCCCATGGCGGGAATTATCTCCATCAAGAGATCGCCGATGTTACAATCACTACCATGTCCTTTGCAAGTGGGGTACAATCCCATATCTTCGTTAGCTGGTTACACCCTTATAAAGAACAGAAGCTGATCGTAGTTGGTGATAGGAAAATGGCTCTGTTTGATGACGTATCTGAAAAAGACAAGCTCTTGCTCTACAGTCATAAGATTGACTGGATTGGCAGGGTCCCTATCCCTCGTAAAGAGCATGCAGAGGTAGTAGAATTTGAGATGACCGAACCGCTCCGAATAGAATGTCAACATTTCCTTGACTGCATGGCATCTCGTCAAAAACCCAGGACCGATGGGGAAAACGGCCTGCGTGTACTTAAAGTACTTGAGCGCTGTCAAGAGTCCCTGGAACAGAGCGGAAAACTACTCACGATTAGCGGTTCACGGTTTACGGTTCACAGTCCACAGTTCTTTGCCCATGAGACTGCCTGTCTCGATGAACCATGTGAGATAGGTGAAGGAACAAAGATATGGCATTTTTCTCATATTATGAAAGACACAAAGATCGGCAAAAACTGCAATATCGGACAAAATGTGGTAATCTCGGAAGGGGTAACAATAGGAAACAACGTAAAGATACAGAATAACGTCTCTATTTACGAAGGAGTTACCCTGGAAGATGATGTCTTTTGTGGACCATCCATGGTCTTTACCAATATACTTACACCCCGTTCAGAAGTGCCAAGGAATACAAAGGAGCATTTTCTCCCTACATTGGCCAAGAAAGGCGCTACTATTGGTGCCAATGCCACTATCATCTGCGGCAATACCATAGGCAGATATGCTCTTATTGGAGCAGGGGCCATAGTTACTAAGAATG
>WOUX01000301.1 GCA_009773075.1 bacterium
CCTTTTAGTAGTCTTCTTTTTGCTAACAGTTGTCTGTTCTATCTGCTCATGGGTTTCTTTAGCTCTTAGTTTTTTCGCCTTTTTCCTTCGTCGTCTTCTTCTTGCCAGTTCCCTGTCTTTCTCTCGCATACAGAAAAACCTCCTCCCTCTTGACTCCTTCAGTTATCTTCAAAACAACACTTTTAAATCTCCTCTGAACTTCCTTCATATCCTTCTTTATTCAACCGATTAATCGACCACCATCGAGTTATTCTCCCTCCTTTGTAAATCAGGATAGTATCGGCATTTCCTTCGCTTATATCTTTGTATATTTGATCCAGTTCGTCTTTATTAACTATATTACATCCAAGAACCTTTTCCCTGTATACCCTTACCAGGTCTAGACCCTCGGATTCAGCATAGACCTTGATCTTTTCTTCCTGCACTTCTGGATTCGGATTTGCCTCCTTAATTCTACCGGTAGGGGCTTTAATGTAACCGATAGCCTTTATCTTCTTGTCTTTCATATTATATGCCCGTCATCTCCTCTTTTACTTACTTGAGTGCCTATAGCTAGACCGAATCCTCTTTTATTAAGGACAACTCAACTATAACTAATCTATATCAATCTTTATCATAAGTTGGATTCCCTATCAGATGCTGTTTACTTAACTAATCAATCCAGCCAATGCGTCTACTATCACCTTATTATCATCGTCTTGCATAAACTCTCTCTCTAATTCTCTTACTGCCATATCTCTATCCCAAGAATCACGATAAGGTCTAACAGAAATAAGGGCATTAAAAGAATCTGCTATTCCCACAATCCTTGCTCCAATGGAAATCTCATCACCCTTTTTCCCATTAGGGTAGCCACCCCCATCATAACGTTCATGATGATCTCTAATATAATCCAACATTTTTTCATCCGTATAGCCCATAGTCTGCAGGGTTACTACCCCCTCCAACGTATGCTTCCTGATTTCTTTAAGCTCTGAATCAGTCAGCGTACCTTCCCGATTTAGCAGATAGGCGGGAACCATTTCTTTGCCGATATCTCGAAAAAAAGCAGCAGTCATTATTCTTTCTTTTTCTGAATCTGGTAAATTCAATTTACTGGCAATGGCATAGGCTATAATGGCTCCAGTCTTTGATGATCCTATATTGCCATCAATAACCTCTGTTGGTAAAATCACATCATAGGGAACCTTAATAATATCTAGAACATGTTTGTACTGATTATAAAAAGATTCGGGGATTTTACTACGATCCTGTAATGGGTCTTTCAATCCTAAAATATTATAAACGGCAACCCTTTCCTTCTTACCCTTAATCTCTATTTTCTCAAAAACGTCTCTATTCAACGTAGCATCAGCATATGCAATTTTTATCTCATTATTTTCTGGGTCTAACTCTAAAGCCTTTTTAAAAAAACCTATGGCAGTGCTAATATCGTAAGTTTTAAAATAGAGTTTTCCTATTTCATACAGAAGGTTTGCATCTTTTGGGTTTGTTTTTAACTCCTGCAAACAGGATTCGATCTCTTTTTTTATTTTAGAATATATTTCTTCATGTTCGTCCCTAACACGGATTAAAGTCTCTTCGTCCACAAATATACCACTTGGAGGACATATTTCTTCCAGTCTTTTAGCTAAGTTGACGACATCTCCAATCGCTGTGTAACTCTTTTTCTGCTGACCTATTAATCCAGTAATAGCATAGCCAGTAGATATTCCAACCCTCATTCGCAAGGGTAAACTAAGATCCCTCAAACGGTCTTGCATATTAATACTAGCTACCACGGCATGGAGAGCATGTAACCTATAATCAGCAACAGGGGCACCAAACTCACACATCATTCCATCACCAAGGTATTTATCAATATGTCCTTTATATTTAACTATGATACTCTCCATTTCCCCAAAGTATTTATTTAACTCTTCAACAACTACTTCCGGACGTTTTTTGTCTGAAAATGTAGAAAATCCAACCAGGTCGCTGAAAAGGACACTTATATTAGTCTTTTCATTACGTACTCGTCTCTCAATAATTAACTTGGCTAAAGTACTATCCATAGTAGAATATAAGGCATTTTCAATTCTCTCTTTAAGATGGAGTATAACCTCATTTTTTTCCATCAATTCTACAGTCTTTTTATCTAAATCCTCAGCATAACTTTTCAAACTCTCATTAGCCACTTCCAATTCCTTATTGGTTTCCTTTAAGGTTTCATTTAAAGCCAAAGTATTTCTATTTTCCTCTGCCAATCTTTCATGCAATAAGCCTGTAAGGTAAGCCGCCAGCAAAAGGAAACTACCCCAAAGAATTATTTTAAATAGTGTATCGAACTCGCTCTCACCAGTAATGAAAGATTCCGGGAAATAATAGAAAAAAATTGCAACTAAAATTATAGAAAGGAAAGCCCCTAGGGTGGCGTACCGCCTCCCTGAAAAATAACCTGAAAGAAGAACAGGCAGGTAAAATACATTTAGAAAGGCAAGTTTATAAGGCACAAAGTAATAGATCGCCAAAATGCTGATTAGAATAATCAATATAAATACACGCTCAAAGTTAGTTATAATATAATATTTTAACCTTCGCATCTATTGCTCCTTTTTATTATGATATAAGAAGGGAATGGGATAATAAAAATAATGAGAAAAATAGTATGTTATTTGTTCATAATATAAAGTAAAGCCGATCTTAAGTCAAGATAAGAAAGGCAGGAGTTTCATGAAAACATTGCGGCTGAGAAAGTCAAACTCCCCACATCCCTTTCTTGACAACAGAACGTAAAACTAGTATCTTCCAATGATAGGTAATATCCGTTGTCGTTAGTCAATTGTATGTGAGTTTACAAAAATCGAAAGGGAGATTAATATGGAAAGGGAGAGATTGGAAAGAGGGATGATCCAGGTTTATACTGGCAATGGGAAGGGAAAGACTACTGCTTCTTTGGGCTTGGCTCTCAGGGCAATAGGACATGGATATAGGGTTTACATGATACAATTCATGAAAGGTGATATTGAATACGGTGAGTTAATATCAGCGAAAAAACTACTGTCCCCTTATTTGACTATTAAACAGATGGGAAGGGCTGACTTTGTCAATAGAGAAAATCCTGAGAAAGTCGACGTTGACTGGGCTAAAAAGGCATTCAAGCTAGCCCAAGAAGTAGTCTTGAGTGGAGAATACGATGTGGTCATACTGGACGAGGTCAATGTAGCTGTTGACTTCGGATTGGTTGTGCTTGAAGACCTGTTGGAGTTGATGCGAGATAAGCCAGAAAATGTGGAATTGGTCTTAACTGGCAGGTACACAAAACCTGAAGTGGTGCAAAAGGCTGACCTGGTCACGGAGATGCTAGATATAAAACACTACTATGCCGGAGGAATAGAGTCTAGAAAGGGTATAGAGAGATAGAGTTAGGGATTTCTAATTAGTCTTTTACGGTCATGCAGCTTTGCCGGTTGAACGCATTAATCGCCATCTGAGCACCTTGTGTGATGATAGAAACTAGCGCTTTTTCTCCTAAATGGACTAGTTCAGGAAGAAAATCCAACTGTTCTCGCTCAAAAGAACCGAGGACGTAGTCTTTGGCTGTTTTATTGGTGGTTGGACGGCCAATCCCTAACTTCAATCTTAAGAAACCGTTCGTTCCCAAGATACTGATGATTGACCTAACACCATTGTGTCCACCATGCCCTCCTTTTTCTTTTATCTTAATTTTCCCAAATTCCATATCCAAATCATCATGCACAACAATTAACGCTTCTAG
>WOUX01000302.1:0-2226 GCA_009773075.1 bacterium
ATTTTCCCGCCTCGGCAATCAGCGAGCCATTCACCTTCAGCAGGGGTGATTCCGGAAAGCGCGTTTTGATGTGGCTTGAGAGTCCTTCTGCGGGTCGATACTCGCCAATCGTGATCCTCGAAGGCTCGACGTGATCGAAAATCATCTCCGTAAGCCTGCGATAATCTTTTTCCCATGTTGAATATCGGACCACGGGATCGATTCGCAAACGTATCTCGTACCCGGCATCTTGAACCTTGCGTGCCGCTTTTAGCCGGTCCGTTGGTGACGGCGTCCGGTGCTCCAGATGCTGCCATACCGTGTCTGTGTTGACGCTGAACGAAACGATCGTCTGTCCGCCATGTTCAATCTCCAGGAGAGTTTTTACGCAGTCGCTCTTGGTCAGGAACAGCAGCTTCGTGTGAGGCGCATGTGCAGGCATAAACGGAACCAATTGCTCCGATAATCCGGTGACATCATCCACGGCCAGCGGATCGCCAAGTTCGCCAAGATTCAAAACGCGAAGGGCATCGGGAATCTCTTGCCTGTCAAACTTCTCTATGTCTTTAAACATCCTGTCGTAGTTCACAAAGTGCGTTGACACCGGGCAAGTACGAAACGTCAGGTACAGATAACAATACTCGCACCAGAAATTGCAGTTGTTGTAAGCCGTCAGCTTATAGAACTTCGCGCACCGTCCCAGCGGATGTTGAAACTGTTCGATGAACGGGCTCTTGCGGTCGCGAAGCAACAGGACATTCCGCTCCTCCATGAGCTTATCCATACCCCGGTCTCCATTGATTTTCGGCAGCGAGGAAAGCCATTTGACCGGCAGTCCCGATCTTTCGGCTATTCGCTGAATATGAGACCGATCCGACTGCCCCTCTACAGCCCACAGTTCCCGCACCAAGGCATGATCTTGCCCGGCACCAGATGCTGTGTATGCGGTATGCTGTTCCCGAACTGCATTATTTCTATGTTCTATCATCATAAACGAGTACCATCGAAAGATGTTTTTAGAGTTCATCCGGTTCTTGCGTACTTTCTGATTTGAAAAGGTAATACGGCTTCAGGCTGACGGATTTGTTACAAGTTATTGGAATCGAAGGGAGATATTTTTAATGATTACAGATAAAAATCAGGGATCGTTGTTTTCTAACTTGGGGATAATAGCGCTTTAACCGGAGAGTTACAGCCTATTCATATTTAGCGCTCTTTATTGCCTTTGTGAATAGTTCGTCATTATTCAATCTGTTACCTATACGTAACAAATTATCTTCGCTAATTCCTATATCCGCTTCTCGAATAAGCCGTAGAACATGCTCAACAGCCTGTTCCTTTGCTTTTAGAGGTCTATGTTCTGAAAGCACTCGATAAATTTGGTTTTTTGGAATACCCTCTAATTCTACTCCCTTTTTCTTTGCAGATTCAACCCATAACCTTGGGACCCACTTTGGGGCCAAATCCTCTTCAGCATCAATCCAGTCCCTGATCAGATTTTCGAGTTGCTTTTTCTTATCTTCAGAATCCGTCCAATCTGGTGTGCCAATTCGCGCATAGAGATTTCCAACGAGCCAACCAAGTTTGCTGCGAAAATCCGAACTCAGTCTTCCTCGCCTCGCCTTACGCAACACCTCATAGTGCTCAACACGCAGAGTTACTTTAACACGAAGTAAAGAAACTGATGGGGTATCGATTCCTGCGTTTACATCAGGATGAAGATAAAAGATCCCTAATGCTTGTTCATTTTGATTGAATATCCTCTCCATTAATCGGTGTGCATCTGCTTTCGATTCTTTGAGGTAAACACCATCAACTATGCATTCACAAACTTGGGAAAGAAAGTTATGCAACACTGTTTCCAGAGGTCTCACCACTGCAATGTTGATATATCTGGTATCTGGCAACCCTCCCTTACGACACACTATATCACAAGACTGTGTAACAATCAGGAAGGCTGTATATTTGGGATCAAGAAAATGGGGATGCACCGAACTAAGAATATCTCTAAGTTCTTGCGTTGGCTCCAAGATGTCGCCTTGCTGCAAATGATCTTGAGTTTCAAAGGCCTCGTAGGTCCAATGTGTTGGCATTTTAGATTGTATTACTTAGTCTGTTTGTGCCTGATTACCGCTTTGACGGGGTAATCTTGGGACAATTCGTAATTTTATTGTATTTTCAAATTGGGGAACAGTTGTTGCTCTTGAAACAGGCGTTTCTCCGTTTGTACCGGTAACACCCGCATCA
>WOUX01000302.1:2234-4059 GCA_009773075.1 bacterium
GATTTCGATATAAATTCGGCTTTCCCATATTTAATATCACTGACACTCTTTCCTTCTGTATCTGTCATATTCCCAATTCTCCCAACGAAATTTGTATAACGTTATCAAAAATAGTTGTTACTGTTTTCCTAACATCACAAATCGGAGACATTAACCAAGCAATAAGTTCTTCTTTAACAGTGGATTGGCGATGAAAGTTTAATTCTACACGCAGTTCCTTTTCCAAATGAATAGTTAAATTTAAAACACCTTCTCTCCACTTCACAGTACGTGTCAAACTCCTTTTCTCTATTGTTAGGTTGGCATCCGATAATCTGTCATCTATTTTAGCTTGTAAAGCGGAGAGTATCTGATCAGGGATTTCGTCAATCTTCACGCGGATGTTGAATCCAGCTGCACTGAAGGGCGTTTCCGGTAAACTCTCAATTGCCTTGACTCCAACATTTTTAGCTCGATCAAAATTAGCTAATGTCGCTACGTCTGACATAATAACCAACCTCCCTGCTTCGGGAACAATCGTCAAATTATCATGTTTCACACGTATCGGACCTATTCCATCTATGGCAACTTCAACAAGCAATGGTGTACCCTTCTCCAATCCTAGCAGTCTTTGTGCAATACCTGCAGGCGTCAGAATGGCACGATTCCAATAACCAACTATAGTTACATTCCAGTCATATGCTTCCAATGTCATCTTGCTTTATTTTCCCTTTCGGTTAAGCGTTTCAATATAATAAAAGGATCATTCTGTTATGGCTAATTGAGTGATAAGAACGTGCTTGTCTGAGAACTGACTATAGGGGAAACTGTCATTATATGTCAATGAAAAACTGACCACAAAAAAATATGGGGCTGATTAAGGAATACCATTCGAAAAAAAGTATGTCCGTGAAAAATCATAAATGCTTCATGGTGGGAGGAAGAACGACATCTGGGACAAGTATGCAAGAACCGGATGAACCTTTTTTTACATCTTCATCTGAAGTATTATATCTGGTACCGCTAAATATCCGTCTTGCAATATTCATGTAATCTTCCATATGTTGCACCCTCACACACGCTGTGTCTTTACAAGACAGCTTTTGACCAGCTCGCAGACAGACCGGCAGTCTTCTTTATGACATTTGTAAAATTTCATTCTCTTCCTTCCACAATCGCAATCTCTTCTTCCGTCAAACCGTAAAGCTCGTACACGATCTGGTCAATCTTACCCTCCAGCGCTGAGATATCCGCTGCCGGGTCAGCCGCCTTGGTGGCAAGGATGCACTCCACCAACTTAGCAATGGCGTCGTGTTTCACACGGTCCGATTGTTTGCTAAGATCAAGATTATAAATGGGAATTTCCTTCAGGAACATGACCTTGTAAATGAAAAACCCCCCCGCCTTTGGCACAGTTGTCTTCTTGTAGACCCATTCCAAGAGCGCCGAGTTTAAAAGACCGAGAATAAATGAAAGAGATATGCGGGAATCACTCTGAGCTTTTGGTACAATGCCGCACACAGTATCACCATAGAAAACATCTTCTTCGGCAATGCAGAACCGATTTCTATCAGATAGTTCTGGGGTTACGATCTTACGAGTCCTGAAGTTCTCTAAGTTTCTCTGATTCCAAAGTTCATACCACACCTTGCGGCTCTTGGCGAAGTAGCCTCGTGCAATGAGTCGATCATAATGCGCACGAAGATATCTAAGGTAAGTCGTATGCTCACTGTTAATATTTTTTTCGGCAGCCACTTTCGTACGTCCATTCCGTGACTCGTAGGGATAAAATACATATTCATTGCAGGGGCTGTGAACATACGTACCGATCTCTCTACCGCGCAGA
>WOUX01000303.1 GCA_009773075.1 bacterium
AAGACATCCTTCGTAGGACAGGAGATATTCTATTATCCAAAGACCGAATCAACAAACCTGATTGCCAAAAACATGGCGATGGATGGAGCAAAAGAGGGAACGGTTGTCACTGCGGAGGAGCAGACTAAGGGAAGGGGCAGGCTTGATAGAAATTGGTTATCCCCTGCCTATAAAAATATTCTGATGTCTATACTATTTCGTCCAGAGGTTCAGCCTTCGCAGGTATTTTCACTAACAATGCTTACCTCTCTGGCTGTAGTCAAAGCAATTAAAACCATCACCACCCTGAACGCCCTCATAAAATGGCCCAATGATATATATATAGGCAGTAAAAAAATAGGTGGGATTCTGACGGAATTTAGCGCTGAGCAGGATCGGGTAAACTTTGTAATTGTGGGAGTAGGGTTAAATGTGAATTTTGATCCTTCCATTTATCCTGAGATTAAGGATACTGCTACAAGCCTTTCAAAGGTTTTGGGTAAGGAGGTATCAAGGATAGCACTTCTCCAATCTATCCTAGAAGAGATAGAGAAAGGCTACAATTTATTTAAGAAAGGCAGGGTTACTCAAATCCGCAGTGAATGGAACACCCACTCTTTAATAACCGGAAAAACTGTAAGGATAACCTCTTTTGGTATTACAGAAGAGGGGGTTGCTGAGTCCGTGGATGAAGATGGTTGTCTTATTCTTCTGGACTATAAAGGCAAAAGAAAGAGGATTTTCAGTGGTGATGTATCCTTAAAGATTGACGTAAACCATATAACTAAGTAATGGTTGACAGTGATCAGTGTTAGAAACCGACACCGATCGCTGACACTTATGTTTGTGAGTGCGCAGGCTGTTAAATATGGGGTCATAACACCCATTCTAAGGAGGTTTCAAGGTGCTAAAATTTCTTTATGGATTAACGGATAGGGTTTTAGGAGGCGGAGAGATTACCTTTGAGGAGGCATCTCGCCTTATGGAGATCACAAAACAGAGAGATATAGTTTCATTAATAAGTTTAACCAATACAATTCGAGAAGAATTCAAGGGTTCTGTTATTGATCTTTGCGCTATTATAAATGCAAAATCGGGCAGGTGTAGCGAAGACTGTGCTTTCTGTTCCCAATCAGCTCATTACCTCACTGATATTGAAAGATACCCTCTGGTAACTGAGGGAAAAATTGTAGAAAGTGCAAAAGAAGCCTCTAATATTGGGGCAAACAGGTTTGGTATAGTTGTAAGCGGGGAAAACATCAAAGACCCTGGAGAATTGAAATCTATATGCACCGCAATTGAAAATATGCCCTCCAGGGTAGCCATAGGAAGATGTGCATCATTGGGAACACTGACGAGAGAAACTGCCCGTGACTTGAAGAAAGCAGGGTTGGAGCGCTATCACCACAATCTGGAAACATCAGAGAGCTTCTTCCCAAAGATATGCACAACCCATTCTTACAAGGAAAGAGTAAACACAATCAAGATAGCAAAGGAAGAAGGATTCAGGGTTTGCTGTGGTGGGATATTTGGTCTTGGGGAGACCCCGGAGCAAAGGCTGGAATTCGCCTTTACCCTAAAGGAATTGGAGGTGGATTCAATCCCGCTCAATTTCTTAAATCCCATACCTGGAACCCCTTTAGAAAATGCCCCTCCTATTCCCCCAATGGAGATATTAAAGATTATAGCAGTATTCCGATTTATTCATCCCACAAAGGATATAAGGGTATGTGGTGGGAGGCAAAGGAATCTGAGAGGTATTCAGCCCCTGATGTATCTGGCAGGTGCAAACGCAGCCATGATAGGCAATTATCTGACTACCTCCGGCAGTAATCCCAAGGAGGATTTACAGTTGATAGAGGATCTGATGCTGGTGCCCAAATGTAGGACAGACCAGTCAGTTTAGTACCTATTCAGGTAGGCACAAAGGCACAGAGCACCAAAGGCACAAAGTCGAGAGATATGAAAAGAATGAGTTGCTTAAGTTCCCATAAAATGTTTACAAAGCGGTACTTGGACAGGTTGTATCATACATTCCAATCGTATTCCTCAACTTTGTGCCTATGTGCCTTTGTCTCTTTGTGCCTGGATAGCTACAAAGAATATACAGGAGGCAATAAATGGTCATTGAGAGTAAGCACCTGCAACTTGAGCTGGATGATAAGAGATATATATGGCATCCATTTACCCAGATGAAGGATTACATTCAAGAAAAACCCCTTATTATCGAAAAGGGTAAGGGTTCGTTCCTATGGGACATATATGGGAATAAATACCTGGACGGCATATCATCTCTGTGGGTTACAGTACACGGACATTGTCGGGAAGAGATAAACCAGGCGATAACAGAACAGGTAAAAAAGGTCTCCCATACTACCCTTCTTGGTCTATCCCACCCTCCTGCGATAGAGCTTGCCAAGAGGCTGGCACAGATAACCCCAAAAGGCATCAATAAGGTATTTTACTCTGATAGTGGCGCTACTGCAGTAGAGATAGCCTTAAAGATGGCATTTCAATATTGGCTGCAAAAGCCCAACAGGTCCTCTGAGAGGAAAAAGTTTATCTCGTTAAAGAATGCTTACCACGGTGATACCATAGGCGCTGTGAGTGTGGGGGGGATCGACTTGTTCCATAAAACCTATCAACCCCTGCTCTTTGATTCCCTAAAGGGTGAATCTCCGTATTGCTATCGTTGCAATCTTGGAAAGACCTATCCATCCTGTGACCTTGGGTGTCTCACTCAGGTAGAAGAGGTTATAAAAAAGCATCACCATGAGACCTCGGCCATGATCATCGAACCTATGGTTCAGGGCGCTTCCGGGATGTTGGTTTCTCCCCCGGGTTATCTCAAAGGGATAAGAAAACTCTGCACCAGATACAGCATCCTGATGATTGCCGATGAAGTTGCCGTGGG
>WOUX01000304.1 GCA_009773075.1 bacterium
TTATCATCTTAAACGAATAAAAAGGAAGAGCCAGTATAGACCCAAGAATCAACACTACATTATACAATAGATACATTATTGTACCACTTGCTATCCTATCTGCTTTAGCCCTTGTTTGGTATCTTTTTATTCTGACTCCTGACTTCTGACTCTTGACTCCTAATCACCTATTTTTCAAAATAGTCATCAGCCAATTTAGTGACGGCGATAATTCCCTCTTCCAACAGCCTTCTTTTGTTCTCCAGATAGTCCTCATCACCTTTGTTCTCAACATAAAGAGGCTCTCCCCATACAAAAACGCCCCTGGAAAAGGGGAGAGGCAGCAAAAAAGCATCCCAGCTTTTGAATACCTTCCTTTTGGAAGAACTGAAAGCCATTGGGAGTATAGGGGCTCCACTTAACTTTGACAGATCAATAATACCTCTTTGAACCTTATGTCTCGGTCCATTAGGACCATCTGGAGCTAAAGCCAGGTCAGAACCATCTTTTAAAACTCTAATCATCCTACGAAGGGCAGAAAAACCACCCTTGTTAGTTGAACCTCGAATTGTCTCATATCCAAAAAGTGCTGTAGATCTGCTGATAATCTCTCCGTCACTATGATGACTTGTAAGCCCGTAAACCTGCCTTTCTTTATAGCGCTTAAACAATATTGGAACCATAAGCAATCTTCCATGCCAGAAGGCAACTATTACACTCCTCTTTTTCCCCCAAATTTGTCTAACATTTTCTGGATTATGCTCTGTTATCCTCAAGGTTAAAGACAAAAATTTAATTAATAAAACTATTAATAATGGCGCTGCCTTTGCCTTTATCTTCTTCTCGAACTTTTTGCTGATGAGCCTTTTTCTAAGCTGTCTTAACTTTACCATGTTTTTGTTTTATTTAACAACCTCTCCATTGTCTCTAAACTGTAATTCATATAGTTTTGTATACTCTCCGTTCCTCTTGAGAAGATCTTCATGTATTCCTTCCTCAACAACTTCACCACCAACGATAACTATTATCCTGTCAGCATTTCTAATAGTAGAAAGCCGGTGAGCAATAATGAAAGTAGTACGATTCTTCATAAGATTTTCCAGGGCATTTTGTACCTCAATTTCAGACTCAGAGTCTAAAGATGAGGTTGCCTCATCAAGTATTAAAATGGGGGCATCTTTTAAGATTGCCCTGGCAATTGAAATCCTCTGCCTCTGTCCACCCGAAAGTTTCACCCCTTGTTCTCCAATCATGGTATCATATCCCAGAGGGGTTTCCATAATAAAATCATGGGCATTGGCAGCTTTAGCTGCCATCAGAATGTCATCCTCAGACCTCTCTATATCACCATAGGCGATATTGTTCATTACAGTATCATTGAATAAAATTGTCTGCTGTGTTACTATGGCAATCTGAGACCGAAGAGATACAATAGTAACATCCCTGATATCCACGTCATCTATCAATATCGCCCCTTCTGACACGTCATAGAAACGGGGAATTAGATTGACCAGTGTAGTTTTTCCTCCGCCACTCATCCCAACAAAGGCAACAGCCTCTCCCGCCTTTACTTTGATGTTAATATTCTTTAGTACCAATTCGTCATCATACTTAAATGAGACACCTTTAAATTCTATCTCATTTGAAACAGGTGCAAGAGGTTTTGCGCCTTTTTTGTCCCTAATTTCAGGTTCGGTATCGAGAATTTCAAACACCCTAGAAGCAGCAGCCAGTCCTTGTTGAACTATATTGTTTACTCCACTAAGTCTCTTAATCGGCTCATAAAGCATAATTAAACCCGCAAGAAAGGAGAAAAAGTTACCCGGGGTGGAATAGCCTTTTATAACAGAGTATCCACCATACCAGATAATCAACGCAGATCCTAAGCCCCCTATGAGTTCCATAACAGGAGACGATATGGAACGAATCTGATGGGCTTTCATATAGGCTCGGAACAGCCGATTGTTTTCCGCAGAAAACCTTTTGTTTTCATATTCTTCCATCCCGAAGGCCTTTACAATTCTATTTCCGGATATCGTTTCATGCAAAAGCGTTGTCAGAGTCCCCATAATATTTTGGTTCAGGGTGCTAAACCCTCGAAGCCTTCTACCAAATTTCACAATGGGAATAATTGCAAATGGAAAAACCAAAAAGGCAAAACTTGCCAATTTCCAATCCCGATAAAATACAACACCGATTAATCCAACAATACTGAAAGAATCTTTCAGGATATTGGTAACCCTGGACATCAGAACCCCAGTAGGGTTTTTAGTAAAGAAAGAGAGAGAAAGGGTCTGTATTTTGCAATACAGTTTGTTTCTGATGTCTGCAACTATTCTTTGGCCTACATAGCTCATCAAGTAGGATTGCCCATAATCGAATGCGCCCTTCATAAAATACAATAAAATAATAGCCAAAGGGATCAAATGGAGCATAGATATTTCATTTATGGCCAATGGGAATAAAACGGGAGCAATTAAATCTTTCTTAAAGAACAGCTCATCTAACGCCGGCTTTATTAAAAAAGCAACTCCTGCTGTAAACGCGGAGACAAATACCATACAGATCATGGCACCAGATAACCTAAACCAATATGGCTTCACAAACTGTAGTAAACGCTTGTACAATTCCATTATTGCCTTTCTGTTGAGTCGTCTCAGAGATATTACAACCTGTTAGGGTTGAGAGAGTAACAAGCATATTCTTCTTTCAATAATCAAGATAATCCCGGCGCATATAACCCCAATAACTGCCCCTCCAAGAACATCAAAAGGATAGTGCACTCCTACATATACTCTGGAGTAAGCCACCAGAATAGCTATAGAGATAAAGACAGCAACAAGCTTCTT
>WOUX01000305.1 GCA_009773075.1 bacterium
GATTTTGTCTTACCCGCTTTTCTGGCAGCTTTTGTAATCATCTCTTCTTTTTTGGGGGGTATTCTTAAGCTTAAAGGCATAGGCGCAATCCTCCTCGTATCGCATTTTAATAAATTGTATCTCAAAATAGTTATGGTATCAATGGTTAACAGAAAAAATCGGTGGCTGCTTTTTGAGTTCATCGAGGATCTTAATCATAAAACAGGTTTTGATCTTCCATCTCCTACTTCATCTTGCAGATATGTACCTCGATCTCTTTGACATCCTTCAGTAAATCCACTATTTTTGATGTACCAGTTTCACCGTAGTGATATGGGCAGAAGGCTTTCTAAAACTGATACGATTTTCCAGCATACACCCGGCATCAGAGAGAGTTTCTTCAGCTTGTCTGAGTCGGTAAATCAACAAGGTCTCCTTGTCGGTCATATTCCTATGCCCTCTTCTGCAATATTCTTAACAATGGGAGAGGATCTCAACGGTGTGTTTTCGATTTCATCCCTGGTAAAAATGAGGGGAGAAATTACCAGATGGTTTTCAAAACCAACTTCCCAGACAGTATCGAAAATTAGCTCCTTCAGTCTCCTGTCAAGCGATTCAACCTCTAAAAAGATATCAAGATCGGAAAATTCATCGGCATCCCCCCGTGCCCTGGAACCGAACACCTTCACATCAACAATTTGTACAACTTCTGACAATCTTTTTTTCAGTTCCTCGGCTATTCGTTTATCATTTTCGATCATCGTATCTACCTCTTAATGAAATTGAAATACCTCTTCCCCCTTCATACCTTGTCTTTGTATATAGAGATAAACCGCCTAAGAGAACGATCATATGTCTTTTCAACTTCAGGAGGAAAAAGGCATGCCGGTAATTGTTTCATCTTCCAGTGGTATGCTGAACACTCACAGCACCTCCCTTTTTTATCGCAGGGCTCATAGGTACAATTACAGCGCTCCAAATTAGCTCCTGTATTATGGCATTCCATACTTTTACTCCCTGTCTTCGCTAAGGAATACTCTATACCCTTTATAGGTCATATAAACGTCGGCTTTGCTGGATACTTCAAAGGGTGAGTGCATACCAAGGAGAGCTACCCCGCAGTCTACTATATCCATTCCGTAGCTTGCAAGATATTTGGCTATAGTTCCCCCACCGCCCTCGTCCACCTTGCCCAGTTCACCAGTTTGCCAGACAATACTGTTACGGTTAAAGACCTGCCTAAGCCATCCTACATATTCTGCACTGGCATCACTGGAACCTGATTTTCCTCTGGAACCAGTAAACTTTGTAATACAGATTCCGTACCCCAGCCTTGCGGCATTCCTCTTTTCATGAACATCCTGGTAATCCGGATCAAGGGCACCATTAACATCAGCGGAGATAGCCCGGGAGTTCATCAGAGTTCTTCTCACAGCCCCATCATCTGCCTTAACACCCTCAAGGGATAACATATCGGCAACCACGGCATCCAGAAATCTGGATTTAGCGCCCGTATTTCCTTCACTACCTATCTCTTCCTTATCAAGGAACAGGACCAAAACAGTTTCTTCAGGGTTATTTATGTCTCCTATTGCACGCATGCTGGTATATGCGCATGACCTATCATCCTGCCCGTAAGAACCTATCAGGCTCCTATCCCATCCTATGTCCCTGGCCTTTTCAGATGGCACCAGTTCCAGTTCAGCACTGGTAAAATCCTCTTCGATCAAGCCAAAATTATCATTGAGGTATTTAAGAACCTGGAGCTTTATTCTATCCTTGGTATCCTTATCAGGAAATGGTATGCTTCCAGCAAGTATGTTTAGTTTTTCACCGACAACCGCATCCTCCAGTTTCTTTTCGTATTGAGCCTTATGGGCAAGGTGGGGAAGCAAATCAACTATGGTAAAGATCGGCTCAGTCTCTTTTTCTCCTAAGTCTCTTTTTCTCCTAAGCTTAAATCCATCTCGCTTCCATCCTTTTTGATAATCTTCCCATGCAAGGCCAATGGGCGAGAAACCCACTGGTATTTCTTTATTCCCCCGTAATAATGGGTTTTAAGTAGGGCCAGATCAACATCTTCATACAAGGGATTTTGCTTTAAATCCAGACGAGGCGAATCTATGTGAGAAGCAATTATTCTTATTCCCTTTTCTATTGGCTTTTTTCCCAGGATGCCCATAGCTATGGTTTTGTTGTGGAATGCCCGATAGACCTTTTTTGTTTTTCCTGAAGGCTTTTCAATCCTTTTAAATCCCTTTTCTTCTGCAAATTTGATGATCTCTTTAACTGCTTGCCGTTCTGTCTTGGCTCTGTTAAGAAATTCTTTATATCCTTCTGCGAAGAGAAAGACCCCCTCTTTTTCTTTGTTGTCCAGTCGGTCCCAGACCATGTCCTTTTGCTAGCTCTTCTATCCCTTTCCTAAAGCCTTCAATGTTTCCTTAAAGACCTTGTAAAATCTATCATTATCGGAAATAGACTTTCTGAGTATATTCTTTATCTGGGACAAATCTTTCTGGTTGATAACCACGTTTGCACTCTTTGAAAAGGCCATCATATTATCAAGGGTGGTGTATTGCTTCCCGATTAGTACGAAAAAGATATTTCTTCTGGTGACTATAGGCATGGGTTGGATGTGATTTAAAACAGGATTCTCAGACGGGGGCCCTCCACCGAACTCCTCATTGAGAACAATAACATCATAATGGGTAAACCTCATCTTCTCCAGCACATCTTTGGGATCTATTCCTGCACTCACCCTGTACCCTAGCTCTTTCAATGCCGATATTAGTATTTCTTGATTGGATTGATTACTATCACAGATTAAGGCTGTTTTTTCATCATCTTGAAAGGAGTCGACCATTGTTTCATCAGAAGTCTCCTCTGGTGGCGTTCTAGTATCAACGGAGATATTAGCATTACATTTAGGGCACGGGATGTTTACTAGCTTATCTTTAGGTAACTTTTCATCCGGAATCTTTAGTCTGGTTTTACAAGTTTCACATAAAATCTCCATTTGTGTCCTCCTTAGCTATTTCTTCCCGTATGGGTCTTTTTTGCCGTAGTCTTCATCTATGTCTAACCCTTCAATGTCGGTAGTCTTTTCTCCTTTCCCACTCTTAATCATGTCTATTCCTCTCCCCACTATTGCCTTTTTCGAAGCGTATGCCAGAGCTGTTTCCTCAGTAATCAGCCCTGCTTGGTACTTTTTGATGATGTCTGTGTCGAATGTCTGCATACCGTAGGCATCTCCTGCTGAGATTATATCATAGAAGGTTTTTCCTTCCGACTCTCCATTTAAAATAGACTCCTTAACCCTGAGGTTTGTACCCATAATCTCGAATACAGCTACTCTACCGCCCCCAACCTTGGGTAAAAGCCTCTGGCACACTATCCACCTTATAGTGTCTGCCAGACGGATCCTGACCTGTCTTTCCTCTTCCTGATCGAACATACCAATAATCCTATTGATTGTCTGCCCTGCATCCACCGTATGAAGAGTGCTCATAACCAGATGTCCTGTTTCTGCTGCACTTAACCCTATCTCTACCGTTTCCCTGTCCCTCATTTCACCAACCAGAATGACTTTAGGGGCCTGACGAAGGGCTGCCCTCAGGCCGTTGGCAAATGAATCAAAGTCACTGCCCAACTCCCTTTGGTTAAAGGTCGCCTGTTTGTGAGGATGTACAAATTCTACAGGGTCTTCCAGGGTAATTATGTGGATAGATTTCGATTCATTCATGTCGTTTAACATAGCAGCCAGAGAGGTAGTCTTTCCGCTACCTGTTGCACCTGTCACCAGGATGAGACCGTTTTTCTCCTGGGCTATCTTGAGAAAGACCTCCGGGACGCCCAGCCCTTTGATAGTAGGGATTTTAGTCTCCAATTTTCTCATAACTATAGAATAAGAGCCTCTCTGGGAAAAGATGTTTACCCGGAATCTGGCCTTTCCAGCAAGGTAATAGGATGAGTCACATGACCCCTCTTTTAATAGTGTATGTAGAAGACGACGGTCCTGGTTAATGAGATTGAGGGAGAATATCTCTGTCTGAAAGGGAGTCAGTTTGTCTATGGGTGGATTCATTGGGACAGAGACCAGTTGTCCGGATGATTCGACCTGCAAGGGTTTGTCTGCAGTAAAATTTAAATCAGAAACATTGCCATGCGTTTGTAACATAGTATCCAATATGCGGTCAGTTTCAGGCTTTCTCATAGCGTTTCTCCCAATCAACAGAAGTTTGTGTTTTTAATGCCTGCCAGTTAATCCTTTGTCAGACGTTACTACTCAGGTTGTTTAGTCTGTTAGGCTACAGTCTACAGCCTATCCACCTGATCAGTTACTGTCATACGTCAGTAAAATCACCAGGAGACTTTTTTAAGAAAGGCAGGAATTTAGACTTGTCAATACATTTATTATATGCCTCATCCGGGTCGATCTGCCCTTTTTGCAGATATTGCATAATAGCATCATCCAGGGACTGCATCCCGTATTTCTTCCCTGTTTGAATTGTAGAGGGCTTTTTATCTATCCTCTTGAACAGGGTCTGAGCTATTACAGCCTTAATACCATCAGCTAAAGTAGACCTGATCTGGTCCTGTTGATTAGCCGGGAAAACCTCTATAACCCTGTCAACTGTTTTAGCAGCACTGGTAGTATGAAGGGTGCCGAATACCAAATGTCCGGTGGCGGCAGCCTCTATTGCCAGCGCGATAGTTTCTAAATCTCTCATTTCTCCTACCAGGATGATATCCGGGTCTTCTCGCAATGCCCCTCTCAAAGCCGCTGAAAATGATTTTGTGTGAGATCCTACTTCCCTATGGTTTACTATACAGCCTTGACTCTTATGGACAAATTCAATGGGATCCTCAACGGTAATAATGTGGTCTTTCCTGTTTTTATTTGCATAGTCTACTATGGCTGCCAGTGTTGTAGATTTGCCACTCCCTGTTGGCCCTGTTACCAAAACCAGGCCTTTAGGAAGCAAGGCTAGTTTGGTAATTACAGGTGGAAGGCCGAGTTGTTCTGCTGTTAACACCTCACTGGGAATTTCTCTGAATACGGCTCCGACCCCATATTTCTGTTGAAAAAAGTTGGCCCTGTATCGAGCCAGGCCAGGTATTTCATACCCAAAGTCCACGTCTCCTGTTTCCTCAAAAGTCTTTACCTTCTCTTCGGGAGCTATTTCATAAAGCATAGCCTTTAGCTCATCATTCTCAAACTGCTTGTATTTAACCCTTTCCATATCGCCTCTGATACGGAGTATGGGTTGAGAGCCGGATACCAGGTGTAAATCAGAGGCCCCCTGTTCATTCATAAGCTTAAAAAAGGCATCTATTTTTGCCATTTTCATCCTCCTGTTAAATAATTAATATAGAGAGCTTTAAAAAAGAGTCCCTTTTTCAAAACAAATACAGTTTTTCAAAGGTCTCATAGAGTAGGGTATAATGGTGATTATAATGGTTAATTATGGGTTAGGCAAACAAATTTTTCTTTTTCAATTTCAGGCTTTCCTGATAGACTTCTCTTTTGGAGATACCTTTTTCTTCTGAAATCATCTTGACCAAGTCCTTCATAGGCAAGTCATATCTCTTTTGATACTCCTGTAATAGTTGAGCTATCGACGTATCACATCCACTGTCGGAGGCTCTCTTTCCCGATACCAACAGGGTGATTTCTCCCTTAATTTGTCGCCCATTTAACACGTTTAAGATATGGGTTATTTTCCCTCTTATTACCTCTTCAAAGACCTTGGTCAGCTCCCTTGTCACAACTATCTCCCTATCGCCGCATATCTCCAGTAAGTCCTGGAGGGCTGCCCGTAACCTGTTGGATGATTCATAGAAGACAAGAGTCCTTTTTTCTTCTGCCATCTTTTCAATAAGCTTCTTTCTTGCCGTGATTTTGTTAGGCAGAAAGCCCTGAAAGACAAAACTGTCTGTAGGTAACCCCGAGACGCTAAGAGCAGTAATTATAGCTGATACCCCTGGTACAGGGATAACCGATATTGAGCCTTGTAGGGCGAGTTTAATGAGATGATACCCAGGATCTGAAATGCCAGGGGTGCCGGCATCTGAGACAAGAGCTATATTCTCTCCGGTCTCCAGTCGGTCTATGAGTTTTTTGCCTTTAATAAGTTTATTGTATTCATAATAGCTGGTCAAAGGGGTTTTAATGCTATAATGGTTAAGCAGAATCCTTGTCCTTCTTGTATCTTCAGCGGCAATCAGGTCAACTTCTTTTAGCGTTCGCAAAGCCCTAAGGGTAATATCCTCCAGATTGCCTATGGGTGTGGCAACGATGTACAGTGTTCCTTTAGATGTGGAAGGGGTATGCTTGTCCATGATTTTTACTGCGCCACCCAATAATCTGCCAACACTTCAGCCTGTTTAAGCACTGTATCAACGGCCTTTTGTTGTTTGTCCGGCGGGTATCCGTATTTATTCAAAGTACGTCTCACGATGACCATAAGTTTTGCTCTGGCGCTTTCCTTCATCGTCCAGTCAATAGTTGCGTTCTTGCGGACTTTATCGGCGATTTCGCGGGCTATGCTTTTCAGTGTTTCATCGCCTAAAAGCTTTACGGCGCTGTCATTGATTTCCAATGCGGTATAGAATGCAAA
>WOUX01000006.1 GCA_009773075.1 bacterium
TATGCATTCTACATAGCCAGGGATATCTAAATGAATAGGGCAGGCATCCATACACGGAGCAGTAAGCTTGTACCTGTAATTCCCTTCTGGAATCGGGTTCTTATCCTGTATTGCTTTCTCAAAATCTTTTGCAAAATACTTTAGCGCATCCAAAAGGGAAATAGGTCCAGATTGTCCAATGTTGCATTTTGAACCTTCTCGAATAACCTCTGCAAGACGAGAAAGAACTTCCAAATCCTCATCCTGGCCTTTTCCCTGGCAGATTCTGGTTAAGGTATCTGCCAAAACTTTTGTGCCAATACGACAGGTAAAACACTTCCCGCAGGACTCATTCTGTATCGCTGTTAAGTATGCTCGGCACATATCAACGATATTCACGTCCTTTACTCTCAATAAAAAGCCGTACCACCCTATTAATGCATTAATATTTTCATCCTGTGCAAATTGTTCAGGCAGGGGAACTTTTTCAATTTTCTCATAATTCTCAGGCTCTTTTCCCCGATTGTCTACAACAACTCCACCCCATGAACTGAAAAGAATATCACTCATCATTTCACTCCCTGTTTTGAATTTTGAGCGCACACAACAGCGCACTTAAGTACGCTGCTGTAGTAGTGGCAGGGATAAACCCTGCCACTACTACAATCTCTTCTCATAGCTCATCTCGATAGTCTTAACAATGCCTGTCAAGGTCTTGTTCACAGGAACCGATATCCCCAATCTTTCACCTTCACTAACAATAGCTCCGTTTATGTAGTCTATCTCCGTTTTTTTAGACCTCAAGACATCTTGGAGCATAGATGAGACATTGGTTGCTGTTGCCCTGCATACATCCTCTACCCTCTTTATAGGATCCTCATAGGTCAACCGGATACCCCTTGCTTTTACAACCAATACCGCTTCTTCCACAGCCGTCCTCAAGAGTTCCCTTGCCCAACTGTATTCAACCAATTCCCCATTCTTTAATCTAAGAACAGCGGTCAAGGCATTTATTCCCACATTAATCAAGAGTTTGCTCCATACAAGCCCCTCAACATCATCTGTAATCCTGGTATCTATGCCTGCCGAATTGAAGATAATGGAGATGCTTTTAACCCTTGAAGAAAGACTTCCATCCAGTTCTCCAATGGTTGTTTCCCCTCTGCCGGCGTGTCTTATGTGCCCCAATCCAAGAACAGTAGCCCCCTGAGAGGTAGTTCCACCCACAACCTTTTCTTTCCCAACAATCCTGGAAATGGTTTCTATATTGCCAGAACCATTTTGCAGGGTGAGGAGGATAGTATTTTCCCCTATGAGCGGCAGTGAATCCTCGGTGGCTTTCTCGGTATCATATGCCTTAACACATATGATTATAATATCTGCCTCTCCTATATCTGCCGGGTTGGTTGTTTGATTTACGTGTACCCTATGATTGCCACTTATTCCCTCTATAATCAAACCATTTTTATTGATTTTATCCGCTCTGTCTTTCTCCTTATCCAGAAGCCATATCTCCTCTCCTGTCTTGGACATAAAAAAGGCAAACAGGTTTCCCATTGCTCCTGGACCAACTATAACTATCTTCATGATTGCATCTCGTTTTTTCTAGAACCTTCCCCCTTTTAATCTCTGTATCACTTTGTCCATCTCCAGCATAATCCCTGGACTGAGTTCAAAGGGTGGGATACCTTTTAGATCTGCCTCAACTATCCGGGGATCCGAACATATTGAGCCCAAGATGTCAAAGCCTTTCATTTCACTCCTTATAAATTCTCTGTCTGCATCACTTCTCACCTTATTGGCTATTACTCCTATCCTCTCTATACCAATATCCTTTGATAACCCCTTTATCCTGTAAGCAGTTTCTATACTCCTTCTCCCCGGCTCTACAACCACTATCAACATATCTACGGCCTTTGCCGTTGCTCTACCCAAGTGCTCCACTCCGGCTTCCATGTCTAGAATAACCACTTCTTTCCTGACAAGCAAGAGATGGGAGACCAGTGTCCTCAAGAGAACACTTTCTGGACAAACACAGCCCCCCCCGCCCTTCTTAACCGTACCCATAATCATCAACCGTATGCCCTTGTGTTCTACCCAATATTTTTCCGGGATGTCATCAACCTTGGGGTTTAGTTTAAAAAAACTACCACTCGTGCCTGGTTTTGCACCAGTTCTGTCTTCTATCAGATCACTCATTTCTGCTATGGGTATTATATCATTGGGATTAGAAAATCCAATGGCCATAGCCAGATTTGCATTTGGATCCGCATCTATGGCCAGTACAGAATAACCGTCATCATGGAATTTTTTACAGAGGCATGCAGCAATAGTGGTCTTTCCTACCCCCCCTTTACCTGTTATGGCAATTTTCATTATTTCAGTTTTTCTCCCATGGTTAATATTACACTGAAAATTTTCCTTTGGAGCATCTTATAACAGTTCACAGCGGTCGGCTATCAGCATTCAGCAATTATTTTTCCAAAGCCCAAAGTTGTTGTATTCCACAGTATAACTTATATAATCTTCCTGATCCCTGTTCACTGATCCCTGTAAACTGCCTGAAGTGAGTCATAGATGGGTCAAAAAACCTGCGCCAGAGAGCGGAAAAGGGAATTTTTCAGGGCAAACTAATTAACAAAGTTCATTTTACTTAAGGCTGTCTGAGATTGTCAAGCAAAGATTGCTTAAAAAGTATCCTTTTGGGGTTTTGAAAGGAAATTTTTGAGAAGGCCGATGGAGGGGAATGGGGGAGGTTTATTCGGATGCCTTAGGTAACAGGACAGTAACGGTAGTTCCATTACCTTCTTTACTCTTTATACTTATTGTGCCACGGTGAGCCTCTACTATTCCTTTGGCAATAGGTAATCCCAGACCGGTACCGATGACTGTTCTGGTTTGGGAGCTCTTAACTCTATAAAACCTATCAAAGATTTTTGGAAGATCTTTTTCAGGAATGCCTATGCCAGTATCGGTCACATCAGTACGGACAAACTCTCCTTCGCTCCGAAGAGTTATAATAATACCCCCACCTTCCACATTGTACTTGATTGCATTACTAATAAGATTGGTAAACACCTCTTCCATGTTTTCTCTGTCAGCGTTTACAGGTGGAAGTGGATCACTTGTTTCCAGCCTCATTTTTATACCTCTGACTTCTGCTTCAGGCTCCATTAACTGATAGGCTTTCTCCACTATTTCCTTCAACACTATGGATTCCTTATGTTGAACCACGATACCTGAATCTATACTGGATACATTGAGAAGATCATTGATAAGGTCAAGGAGACCCTTTGTCCTCTCTTTTGCCCGAATCAACATCTTCCCCTGTTTTTCAGTGATCAAACCGGCCATGCCCCCTTCTATTACGGATAACTGCTGTTGTATTGCTGAGATTGGCGCCCTTAACTCGTGGGAGACCATCGTTAGAAAATCGGATTTCATCTGATTCAGTTCTTTTTCTTGGGTTATATCGTGTAGAACTGTAACAGACCCCATTATTTCGCCACCCTCATTAAGGACAGGAGCAGTGTCCGCTCTCAAAAAGACCCTCGCTGATCCTTCGCAAGGGGTAATCTCTTGAGATATTTCAAGGTATTTTGACCTTTCAGCGCTCAAGGTCGTAGCCACTGCTTTGACAAGACCTTCATTCTTAACGCACTGGCATAAGGATTTGTTTATGATTGGTAAACTTTTGATCTCCAATAGTCTTGTTGCTGCGGGGTTATGGAGTACAATCTGACTATCACGGTCAGTTACCAGTACCCCATCCACCATACAGTTAATTATCGTACTGATCCTGCTCTTTTCATATGCGATATCCTTGAGACTCTTTTCTCTCTCCTTTCGAAGATCTTCTGCCTCCCTTTGAAGTACCCTCTTTTCTACCCCTCTTCTGACAACAATCCTCAATTGATCCGGGGTGAAAGGCTTTGCTATAAAGTCGTAAGCCCCTTTTTTCATCGCCTCTACCGCGGACTCTACAGTAGCATATCCGGTAATTACGATTACAATCAGTGACTGATCAACGCTATGTACAGCATCAAGTACCTCCATGCCACTGATCCCTGGCATCATCAAATCCAATAAAAGGATGTCAAAAGGTTCTCCCTTGTTGGTGATAAGGTCAAGACCTGCCTCTCCGTTTTCAACGCCCTTTACCCGACAACCCTCCTTCGTTAATATTCGGGAGCATCCATCTCTTATAACGGCCTCATCGTCTATGACCAGGATATTTGCATCCTTCAACATGTGATGGTTTTCCCCATAGCATTCCGGTGTTAACCGTTTACCGTGAACCGTTGTCCGTTGTCCGTGAACTGTGAACCGTGAACCATTAAACTCTTTCACCCTTTTCGTAATAGGACATCAACCCGTCTCACCAATTCAGAAGGTTCCACAGGTTTGTCAATATAGTCATCTGCCTCTATTTCCATACCCATCCTTTGTGTATAAGTTGTAGTAGGTATATGAGAAACCACAGCAGTTAGAAGAATTATGGGTATATTATTGTAGTTAGGGTCAGCCTTTAGCTCAGCACACACAGAATACCCATCTTTATTTGGCATCATCACGTCCAGTATAATCAAATCAGGTGACTCTTCCTTAGCCTTCTGCAATCCTTCGATTCCATCATAGGCAGTGATTACCTCATAATTCTTATTCTCCAGCATCATCTTAACCGATTCCACAAGATCAGGATCATCATCAACAACTAAAATTTTAGGCACTTTTTCCATCTCATTTTCCCTCCTTTCTTAGTTACTACCCAGGTTGTTTAGGCTGAAGGCTGTTAGCCTGTAGGATTTATCCCTAAAAGCCTTCAGCCTTCTATATGTGGTCTGGGGAAAAGCCCGGCCCTTTTAACAATCTCTGACACCATCTCTTCCCACTCTATTGCCATGACATGGACACCGTGAATCCCCTCTATTTCTCGCAGCCTTTGAATAGTCTCTATACAGATATTAATGCCTTCTTCTGCCTTCTTCTCCTTTGGGGCTGCCTTCATTCTCTCTATTAATTCATCAGGAACATCCATGCCCGGTACGGATTTTTTCATATAATTTGCCATTCCCACCGACTTGAAGGGAGTAACACCCCCTAAGATATGCACCCTTTCATGTAAACCCCTATCCCTCACCAGTTTCATCCACTTTTCGAATTTCGGGAGATTATAGATACACTGAGTCTGAATAAAATCTACACCGGCGGCTACCTTCTTTGCCAGTCTGGGAACCCTGATCTCAAACGGGTCTGCAAAGGGGTTCTCTGCTGCCCCAATAAACATCTTGGGACTTCCTTTCAGTTCCTCTCCCCCCAGGAATTTACCCTCGTCCCGCATCAATTTGACCGTCTGGACAAGTTGTATAGAATCCATATCAAATACGTTTTTTGCAGAGGCATGGTCGCCAAATTTCTGGTGATCTCCTGTCAAACAGAGTATGTTGTTAATGCCCAGAGCTGCTGCACCGAGGATATCGCTCTGAATAGCAATCCTGTTCCTGTCTCTGGTTACCATCTGCATGATTGGATTTAATCCCAACCCCTTCAGGATAACACAGGAAGAGATGCTGGACATTCTAACAACTGATGTCTGGTTATCGGTGACGTTCACACCATCAACAAACCCTTTCAACAATTCTCCCTTTTTTCTGATGACCTCTGCATCAGCCCCTCTAGGCGGACCACATTCCGATGTAACCGCGAATTCCCCTTTGGTTAATATCTGTTCCAATTTGCTTTCGGATTTCATAGTCTCAAATCCTCTCTTACAACCTTACGAGGCCCCCCATCCCTGTTGGTGGACCAGTTGTTTATAGGGATTATCTCTTCATACTTTTCCAATTGCCCCAGGTCACTCAATCTCTCTATTATGAGCTGCCAGCCGCAGACCAAATCGGGACTGATTTCGCATTTTCCGTTTGCCGAACCACCACAAGGACCATTGAGCAGACTCTTGGAACATCTGGCGATGGGACAGACCCCCCCTGTCAAATGGAGTTTGCAATCACCACAGGCATGGCATCGCTCAGACCAAACCCCCTGTTCCTCTGTAACGCCAATAAACTTGGTGTTTAGAGCAGGTAATACAAGACTATTCTTGTATTTCTCTGCCATGAATTGGACTCCTGCTCCACAGGCCATGGATATCACCACCTCATACTCACCGATGAATCCCCTCAACTGCTCCAGGTATTCTCCATCGCACTGCCGCTCCAGAGTCTCCTGCCTTATTTCAACAGGCTTACCTTCTTTACTTCTTACCATATTAAGGGCGGAAGCCAGGATCTCCACTTCCTTTTTTCTCCCAGCGGAACAAACGGTAACGCACTCCCCGCAGCCAACAATTAATATCTTGTTGTTGCTTTCAATCATCGAAGAGATCTGTTCCAGTGGTTTTCTCTCTGCTACAATCATACCTTCACCTCTCAGCGCACTGATTTTAAAAACGGTTCATGGTTCACTGTTCACGGTTTAACGGTGAACGCTGAACGATTTAATGATCCTGCTCATGTTCGCTCCAAAGGAAATTTTTCAAGTAATTACCCTGTCTCCATTTCTGCTTCGCCTTTTTTTGCCCTTATGGGATTTGGCCCCAATGTCATTATCCTTTCTGTCATCTCTCGGGCGACTTCTGCAAAACGCGGGCCCTGGGCAGCCGACATGTTATACATTTGTAACCTTTCTCCACCTATGCCTATCTCATCCAACAGCCTTTTTGTATATTCCACCCTCTTTCTTGCCCTAAGGTTACCCCGTAAGAAATGACAGTCCCCCTCTAAACAACCTGCTATATACACTCCGTCTGCACCTCTTTCAAATGCCTGTAAGAGATGAATTACATCCACCTTGCCGGTGCATGGAACCTTTATTATCTTCACATTGGAAGGATAGTTCAATCTCATAGAACCTGCCAGGTCCGCTGCCGAGTATGCTCAATAATGGCAACAAAAGGCAATTACAATGGGTTCAAACTGCTTCATCAGACAGCCTCTTCTAATAATGCGTTACATTTTGCCAGTATCTGTTCATCCCTGAAGTGTTGGAGATCTATAGCCTTCGCCGGACACTCAGACGCGCAACTTCCACACCCCTGACATTTGGCCATATTAATCTCTGCAAAACCCTCCTCGTTTATGACAGGGACATCATAAGGGCATACCCTGACACACGTGAGGCATGCGGCACATAAATCGCCGTTTACTGTAGCAACTACACCACCCACATGAATCCTTTCCTGGGAAAGGATAGTACTGGCCCTTGCAGAGGCGGCATATGCCTGGGATATGCACTCACTTATGAGTTTGGGTGAATGGGCCAGACCGCACACATACATTCCATCGGTCCCGAAATCTACAGGTCTCAGTTTCATATGAGCCTCAAGAAAAAAACCTTCCTGTGTTCGAGGGACCTTCAGTAATGTAGCCAATTCATCGTTCTCTTTTGGTATAATGGCGCTGCTCAAAACTATTAAGTCAGGTGACAATGACAGGTCTTCTCCCAGGGCAGGGTCTTTTATATCTACTTTCAGAGCCCCATCTTTAACTGTTATCCCTGGTTTTGAGTTGAGATCATACCTTATGAATTTTACCCCTTTCTTTCTTGCAAGGGTATAATACTCCTCCATCAAACCATAAGATCTTATATCCCTGTAAAGGATACAGATATTCATATTGGGGTTCAGTTCCTTCAGCTTCAAACTATTCTTGATGGCCTCAGAACAACACACCCTGCTGCAGTATGGTCTTTCTTCTGTTCTCGAACCCACACATTGAATCATCACTATGGAATAGACGTTTGAAAACTCGGGGGTATCATTTGAGATCCTTTTCTCCAGTTCCAGCTGGGTCATAACCCGTTCATCCTCTCCATACATATATTCTCCCACTGGTTTGTACTCTTCTCCCCCCGTAGCTACGATAACAATACCATGTTCTAACTTTCTGTAGAACATACCTGGTCCCACCATTAAGCCTGTCTCAAAGTTTCCTTTATATCCGCTAAAGTCAACAACCATGGTACCTTTGAATATGTGAATGGATGGATCTGCTTCAACCCTTTCTATGATTTCTCTGAGATGGGATTGAACATCGTCGCCCTCCAGGGTATAATAGACATCATGTAGCACTCCCCCTAGTTTTGCCTCCTTTTCTACCAGATAAACCTCATACCCCTGGTCTGCCAGACTCAGAGCAGCCGTCATTCCCGAAAGTCCACCACCAATCACCAGAGCTTTATTTTTGATTTCCAGCGATAGCTCCTCTAAAGGTTGTATCAGCCTTGCATTTGCCACAGCCATCCTTACTAAGGCCCTTGCCTTTTCGGTGGCATCTTCTTTTTGTCTCATATGTACCCAACTGCACTGATCTCTGATATTCGCCATCTCAAAGAGGTACTTGTTCAATCCTGTCTCCCGTAATGTCTCCTGAAACAGAGGTTCGTGGGTCCTTGGAGAACATGATGCTACAACCACCCGGTTAAGATTATGCTCAGAAATGGCCTTCTTCATGAGTTCCTGGAAATCTTGTGAGCATACATATAGTCCCTCCTCAGCATAGACCACATCCCTCAAAGACTCCGCATATCCCTTTACCTGTGGTACATCTATCACCCCTCCTATATTGATACCGCAATGGCAGACAAATACACCAATCCTTGGGGATATATCCTTTACTTCTGTTTCCAGGGGATATTCTTTCCCTTTCACCATGCTTCCACGGCTTTCCGAAAGAAGACCCGATGCACAGGCTACACTGCCGCTTGCCTGGGCTACCGTTTCCGGAATGTCCTTGGGACCCTGAAATACACCACTTACAAAAATCCCTGCTCTAGATGTAGATAGAGGCGAGAATTGTGAGGTCTCACAAAAACCGTACTGATTCAGGTCGATTCCCAATCTTTTCCCCAGAGCCCCGGCATCTTCCGATGGCGTGAGCCCACCTGAAAGAACCATCATATCAAATTCCTCTTCTACGGGCTCGCCTTCCTCATTTATATAAGTCACTCTCAAGTTCTTGGTTCGGGGCATCTCTACAATTTTGGATACCATGCACCGTATGAATCTAACTCCATATTCCTCCTTGGCCCTTTTGTAATAATCATCAAACCCCTTTCCATGAGCCCTTATGTCCATAAAGAATATGGTCGGCTCCACCTCACCTGAGTGTTCTTTTGCCACAACCGCTTCCTTTATGGCATACATGCAACACACACTTGAGCAGTATCCCTTTCCTGCCTGTAAGTCTCTAGAACCAACACACTGTATAAAACCTATCTTTTTGGGTTCTTTTTTGTCTCCCGGTCTCTCAAGGTGCCCCATGGACGGTCCAGAGGCACTGAGTATCCTTTCGAACTGTTTGCTCGTTACAACATTATCGTACACCCCGTACCCATATTCTCCTTTCAATTGGGGATCAAAGAGTTCAAACCCGGGGGCCAGTATTATTGAGCCTACTTTGAGAGCGTATCTTTTCTCTGTATCTTCGAAGTTTACCGCCTCATTTTTGCAGAGCTTCTCACATATTCTGCATTTCCCTTTAATAAAGTAACGGCAATGGTCCCTGTCTATTTGATATACCAGGGGTATAGCCTGAGGGTATTCAATATATATGGCCTTTCTCTCTCCCAACCCCTCATTGAACCTGTCCTTGACCTTTACCGGACACTTCTCTGCGCAGACTCCGCATCCTACACACTTGTCTTCGTCCACAAACCTGGGGCTTCGGATCAGAGAGACCTCCATGTTGCCCGCCTCTCCCCGCACTTCCTCTACCTGTGTATTGGTAAGTATCTCTATATTGAAATGTCTTCCACATTCCACCAGCTTTGGGGATAAGATACACATGGAGCAATCGTTGGTTGGAAATGTCTTATCCAGTTGGGGCATGACCCCGCCGATTGAAGGGGATTTTTCCACCAGGTATACATAGTAACCGGAATTTGCCAGGTCAAGGGATGCCTGTATCCCTGCAATTCCGCCCCCAACAACCATTACGGCCCCTACCTTTTTATCAGATGCTGGATTCTTTATCTCCTCTTTATTCATTACGTTCACCGTTATATTAAGCCCCTTGAATTCAAAAGAGGCATAGGATCAACAAAATGCCTTTTCCACCATCTTCTCGATTTCTTCCCATCTATGGCAAGCCCTATCAGCTCGGTAATATAAAATATGGGCAGGTTATATTCCTTTCCTTCATCTCTGCTGATCTCATCCTGCCTGGTATCCAGATTTGCCTGACACATGGGACACGCCGTAACCAAACAATCTGCTTCTGCTTCCATAGCCATCTCTATTATCTTTCTTGTTAGCCTTTTCACTATATCAGTATGTGTGATGGCAAGACTTCCTCCACAACACTCCGTTTTGTACGGCCATGAAACGGTTTCTCCACCCAAAATACCTACCAGATCATCCATGGTTTGTGGATTTTCATAGTCCTTTACCTCTGTTATCTTTGGTGGGCGAGTCAAGAGACAGCCATAATAACAGGCTATTTTCAAGCCTTCGAGAGGCGTTTTAACCTGTTCTCTAATCCTGTTAAAATTATCCTCTTCCCTTAACAGCTCAGGAAGATTTCTGATCTTTACAGTCGGCTTAAGGGAAGGATTTTCTTTTCCTGCCGTCATCATCCTGCTGTAACAGGCAGCACATGGAACAAGAAGATCCATGCCGGTTTTGACAGCTATTTTGAGGTTCCTCTCAGGGAGGGCATTAGACAAAAATTCATCAGTGCAGTGGGCGGATGAGGCGCCGCAACAATTCCAGTCCTCTAATTCAATCAACTCAATGCCGAGTTGATAACACACGGCACGGGTAGATTCATCATACTCTTTTGCTGTCCCATGGAGTGAACAACCGGGATAATAAGAGATCTTCATCCTGTCACTCCCTTCTTTGCCTGTGAAAAGATATCCTTGATTTCCTTCTTTCCTTTAATCTTAGAGGACACCAGTTTGAGTTTCCCCCTTAGAAACATCATAATCCCCAATTTTATGTCCTTTTTGAATTCTCGGGTTTTCAATTTGTATTTAGCTATCATTTCCAATTCGTATATCCTGCCTCTCTTGCGGATAGATGAAAGGAATGCGGAATGGAAAAAGGGAACACGGCTGTCGCCCAGGGGTTCACCGGAATTGATTGCCATCTGTCTTAACACATCCATGACCTTTGCCAGATCCACGTCATTGGGACACCTAGCAGTGCAGGTTTCACAGGAGGCGCATAACCATATTGTCTTGGAGTTGAGAAGCCTCTCCTTCATGCCAAACTGTATCATTCTTATGACCTGATGGGGAAGAATGTCCATATCAGGGGTTACAGGACACCCGGCTGAGCATTTTTTACACTGATAGCATGCCAGTACGTCTGTCTTGCCTATTTTGGAAACCAAGGCATCCAGAGGATGATTTGTTTCTGCAACCATATCTTTCACCTAATACAATCCCGCCTTTTCTATAATTGAAGGAACCTTGTCTTCCCAACCGAATGGGATCAGGTGAACCCCCTGACAGAGGGGTTTCAATCCATTGATCAATTCAGAGGCAATCTCAACACTGGTCTTTGGTTTATCTGCTGATTTCATCAGTTTTTCAATTAAGACCTCCGGGACAAAGACATCTTCCACATGTTTATTCATAAATCTGGCCATTCCAACTGATTTGAGAATCATTATCCCTGCAATGATCGGTACCTTGAGATATTCAATCTTTCTGATAAAATTTTCGAAAATATCCAATTCGAATACAGATGTTGTAAGGAAAAAGTCTACCCCTGCCCTTATCTCTTCTTCCATCTTTTTGATTTCCAGGTCTAATGCTCCCCTCTGGGCACTGGAATTGACCGTGGAGCCAACACAGAATTTTGGGGTTCCATGCAGGTCGCTCTTTGCCATATCATAGCCCTTTTGTAAGTCCCTGACTGCAGAAATAAATTCAAGAGAGGTTAAATCGAAGACAGGCTTCGCATCGGGGTGGTCCCCCAAAGAGGGATCTTCTCCTCGGCTGACTACGATGTTCTCAATACCAAGGACAGAGATATTGAGTAAGTCAGATTGCAAGGCAAGCCGATTCCTGTCACGACATGTCATATTGCAGATCGGGGTAAATCCTTTTTCTTTTAACAGGTAAGAAGCAGATAGCGAACCTAACCTCATTACCGCGCTTTGAAGGTCAGGGACGTTAATTGCATCGATCCTTCCCCTCATCTTCTCAGCGTAATCATAAAATTCAGTCAAATTAGTACCTTTTGGCGGCTGTAACTCTGATATTACCAAGAATTTTTTAGAATCCAAGAGTTCTTGAAAATGCATTATTCCTCCTTGTTTCCGGACCGTTCCAAGGCATTACGTACTGCCAATTCCAGTTCTTCTATGCCAAACGATTTTACGTGGTAGTAGAATACCTTTTGACGACGAATCTGAGCTTCCAATTCAGGCGTGTTTTGAGATGAAGTGATGATCACCTTTAATAATGGGTATTGCCTCGTACCATTTCATTTCTGGGGCTTCTACATCGAGGACAAGAACTCCGATATCCTTATTCTGTATCGTGCTTATACATTCACTGATCCTGTCTGTCAACTCCACGTTGTAGCCCTCGTTTTGGAGGAACGGGCACAATCGTTCTTTGCTTTTTAGGTCAGGATCTGTGATGAGTACGACTCCTCTTTTTTTCATCTTCCTTTGCCGTTTTGAAGAACTTTGCGTTGCGGTTATTCATCCTGCTTTTTATCTAAACTTAGCAATGTCTATACCACTTTTAAATCGAAGTAGCCGGAGGGTTTGGTAACTATCCTAATTTATTGACAATACTGGCAAATTTTTCTTTTGAAAGCAGTGGATAGGTATCTACAGAAGGAAATCTTAAAGGACAAAGGGGGGATTTTATCCCCAGATGTGGTTTGGGAGTGAATATTTTAAATCAGAACAAAAGACTATTGTTAGTTCACACTCCATCTTGCTGAAATGATCAAGTCTGGTGGGGAATATGGCAACACGTGGGGAAATATTACTCAATTAGTCTCTAGCCAAGGAATATTTTTTTACTTTTTGATAGAGTGTTTTCCTGTCGATACCCAAAATCTTAGCGGTCTTAGACTTATTCCACCCTGTTTTATTGAGGACATATTCTATATGCTTCGTCTCCACTTCCTGAAGGGTAGCGAGCACCTTAGACACCCCGCCTCCCTTGTCTTCCCCATGCTCTCTAATGTACCAGGGCAAGTTCCTGGGGAGTATTATACCATCATCAGTAAGGATCAATGCCCTTTCTATAGCATTTTCCAATTCCCTTATGTTGCCAGGCCAGGGATATCTGATCAGCAACTCCATTGTTTCTTCTGCAATGTTAATGGTAAGTTTCCCCTTTTTCTTGTTGTGCTTTTTTGCAAAGTGTTCGACCAGTGGCGGAATATCTTCTTTCCTCTCCCTTAAGGGTGGTAGGTGGATTGGAAAAACACTTAGACGGTAAAAGAGGTCCTCCCTGAAGGTTTTTTCTTTTATAGCCTTTCTTAAATCCTGGTTGGTTGCTGCTATGATCCTTACATCTATAGGGATTTTCTTCTCACTTCCAACGGGTTTGATCTCTCTTTCTTGAATCACTCTCAGTAATTTTGATTGCATATTAGGGCTTAAATTCGCTACCTCATCAAAGAAAAAGGTGCCCCCATTTGCCAATTCTAAACTTCCATGTTTTGTCTGGGTTGCACCAGTAAACGATCCTTTTATATGCCCAAACAGCTCGCTCTCAAGTAATGTCTCTACCAGAGCTCCGCAGTCTACAGCGACAAACTCATTGTCTCTTCTCAAACTGTGATTATGGATTGCCTTAGCAATGAGTTCTTTGCCGGTCCCGCTTTCACCCTCTATGAGAGCCGTACTATCTGTGGATGCTATCTTTCTTACCATTTCATATACTCTTTGCATGGGCCGGCTGTTGCCTATTATTTGTTCTGACTCGTTTCTTGATCTCAACTGTTGTCTTAGGTACTCATTTTCTAAGCTGAGGGTTTTTCTCTCTAAAGATCTTTCCACTATCAATCTGAGTTCCTGGGGGGTAAAGGGTTTTGAGATATAATCATATGCCCCCAATTTTATAGCCTTTACCGCTGTTTCAACATCAGGATACCCGGTAATGATGACTACGACTATCTTTGGGTCCTGCTCTTTTAAAAATTTGAGGGTTTCCAATCCATCCATACCTGGCATCTTTAAATCAAGGAGTACCAAATCGAAAGAAGCCTCCTGGACTCTTTTGACAGCAGCCTCTCCAGAATATATTCTAGAGCCTGACATCTACCCAGCCATCACTAAATTATCATGCTTCGCGGGCAATTCAATTACAAAACAGGTTCCTCCTCCAACCTCACTTTTTACATCTATTTTCCCCTTGTGTTGTTCTATAACCCCGTAAGACAAACTAAGTCCAAGCCCGGTTCCCTTCCCAACCTCTTTTGTGGTAAAGAACGGATCAAATATCTTGGAGATATATTCGGGAGGTATCCCTTTCCCTGTATCTGAAAATTCAATTAAAACCGAATTGTTTTCGGGCTGCAGAGCGGTTGTTACGGTTAATGCCCCCCTGCCTTCCATAGCCTCAGCAGCATTGACCATAATGTTCATAAAAACCTGCTTTAATTGGCTGGAATTCCCCTCTATCAGAGGAAGTGTCAAGTCTAGTTTTTTTATTATTTCGATGTTAAGAAAGGCTGCCTGGTTTTCCAGGAAGAAGAGACCCTCGTTGATTGCCCGGTTGATGTCAATGGGTTCCATCTTTGGTCCGGTTTGACGGGCAAATTCAAGAAGGCTCTTTACTATCTCTTTGCATCGAGTGGCCTCATCGGCTATCCTTTTTAAATCTTCCCTCTTCGGATCACTATCTTCCATCTCTTCTATAAGGAGGTTGGAATATATCAGAATCCCACCTAGAGGGTTGTTTATTTCATGGGCAACACCGGCAGCCAGTTTCCCCAGGGAAGACATCTTCTCCGACTGAAGGAGCTGTAATTGGGCATCCTGCAGTTCCCTTTCCATCCTCAATTTTTCTCTCAGGTCGGTGAATATGCCCACAGTCGCTATTTCCCTTCCATCCTCATAGACTATGGCAGCTGAGATATTTATGGGGATATGTTCTCCATCTTTGTCAACCAGAGTGCTCTGAGTTGTCTCTAACCTTCCCACACCTCCGAATTCCTGGCTTCTTAACTTTCTCATAATATCTTTGGCAACACCGGGGGGATATAGACCTGTTATGTGCAGCTTTCCAATCACCTCTCCCGCTTTATATCCCAGTAGTTTCTCAGTTCCTTTATTAAAGATTACTACATTCCCCTTTATATCGGCGGCAATTATCCCGTCTACCGAGCTATCGATAAGGTTCCTAAAAAAATCATTGGCTTTTCTCAATTCATGCTCTATGTTTTTTCTCTCCGTAATATCGGTGTTTATCCCCTCATACCCGGCTATCTTTCCGTCCCCATTTCTTTTTATATTGCCCGTCAGCAAGATAGTAACTTTCTTCCCATCTTTTCTCTTTAACTCAACCTCGTACTCCTTGACAAAACCATCCCTCTCTACCAAATCCTGGAAAATCCTTCTATCCTCCGGGTTTACATATACATCCCTTGCAATATCAAGGGACAAAAACTCCTCTTTGTCTTTGTAGCCTAACATATCCAGCATCGCCTGATTGCAGTCGATAAACTTACCTTCCCTGCTGCTTATGAACAAACCCTGTTGAACCCTTTCGAACAAGAGACTGTATTTCTCTTCGGTCATCTTTAATTTCTCTTCAGACATCTTCCGTTCAGAAATATCTCGAAGATAGGCGTATATCTTCCTGGCTCCATTGCTATCCCTAGTAGTTGTAATACAAATTTCTGCTTCCTTCCTCTTGCCCTGGGCTGTTAGAATCTCCAACTCAGAACATGAACGTATGTTCTCTCCCATCCTATGCTCTGCTAACATGTCCTTGATGACCTTTTTATTCTCAGCGCTAAATAGATCCATGAAGTTCATTCCCAGGAACTCTTCGACCTGATAGCCAGTCAACTCTGAGGTGCTCTTATTTGTAAATCTGATATTATAATCTCCATCCAGGATTACTATACCAGCATTACTCATCTCTATTACTGTGCGGAGTTCACTTTCCATTATTTGCTGCCTACTTCCTCTCTGTCTTCAATATTTCCATCACCGTTTTCACGTCCTTTGCGGAACCGATATACAGGGGGACTCTCTGATGTATTTCTCCTGGTTCGATCTCCAATATGTCTCTTTCTCCATCTGTGGCCATACCACCTGCCTGTTTTACCAACATAGCCAGTGGTGCACACTCACACGTCAATCTCAGTTTGCCATGGGGCTTCTTGGGGTCCTTTCTGTCAGGAGGATACATGAAAATACCGCCGTAAAGCAAGGTACGGTGAAAATCCGCCACAAGGGAGCCGATATACCGCAAGGAGTAGGGCAACCCTTTTTCCGGATCTGCCTTTGTGAAGTGATCTACAACCGCCTTGACATTTTCGTCCCAATAGTTGGTATAACCCATGTTTACACTAAATATGCTCCCCCTTTCAGGTATCCTGATATTTTCGTGGGAAAGCAAGAACTCACCCACAGCAGGGTATAGGGTAAACCCATGGAGGCCATCTCCTGTTGTATATACCATCATAGTACTCGTACCATAGAGAAAATAACCTGCCGCCACCTGTCTGTATCCGGGCTGAAGTACATCGACGCTTGCAACCTGCTCACCAGGGGTAACCTTTTTGTAAATGGAAAATATAGTACCTATGTTAACATTGGCATCGATATTTGATGAGCCGTCCAATGGATCGAAGATCAAGACATAATTGCCCTTTTGATACTTGCTTGGTATCTCAATAATGTCAGCACTCTCCTCAGATACCATGGCACACAACTGGCCCAGGTGAGACATTCGTCTGATAATCGAGGTATTAGCAAATTCATCCAGTTTTTTTACCGCCTCCCCCTGAACATTTATGTCACCGGTAAATCCTAAAATATCCGTCAAACCCGACTTTCTCGCCTCTTTTGAAATAATCTTTGCCGCTACGATCAGTTCTGAAAGAAGGACAGTGAAGGCTCCAGTAGCATCAGGGTGAAGCCTCTGCTGGCTCAAGAGGTGCTCTGTTACGGTCATTCCGAATTTACTCATTTTTTGCCTCCTTTGATAAGGATAGGGTAGGTATCAAATATCAAATAATAAAAGAATACCATACAATATCTTACAATGCAACACACGATAGAGACTAACAAAAAAGTTTCCGGAATATCCTAATATCCCCCAAGAAAGACGGCAAATGACATAGATTAAAGACTTGACGGCTTCGCAAAAGTTCCATCTGATGCTTGCAATTAAAGGGATAGAACTTGCTTCATCTGGTTAAGTGAGTTTATATGTTAGTTTACATATTGACAAGACAAATAATACAATTTATTATAGTATTATTTGTATGGTAAAATAGGAGGTATAAAATGAGAAGTAAAAAAAAGGTCAGTTTAACCCTTGATGAAGACCTTTGCTCGGACATCGAAAAGGCAGCAGAGACTTTTAATCTGGCAAAAAGTCAACTTGCCCAGAAGGCATTCAGGTTGTGGCTAAAAAAGGAGACCGAGGCTCTTATGGCAAAAGGTTATGAAGAGATGGCAGAAGAAGATAAGGCATTTGCTGAGATCACCTTTCAAGCCCAAAGGGAGGTCATGTAATGAGTAGTTTTCCCAAGCGCGGCGAAGTATGGCTGGTTAACTGGAATCCTGCCAGAGGAAGTGAACAGGCAGGCAAGCGGCCTGCACTTGTTATACAGAATGATATTGGCAATGAAAAAGCGCCTACAACTATTGTGGCCGCAATTTCAAGCTCCGTGAGGCTTTATCCAATGAACGTTGAAATCAACCCTCCCGAAGGTGGACTAGACCGCCCTTCGCTCATAAAAACGAGTCAGATACTCACTGTCGCAAAGGAAAGACTGGAAAAACGCCTTGGCCGGCTTAGCAAAGACAGGATGGATGATGTTGATAAAGCCATTAAATTGAGTTTGGCATTATCATAAAACTGAGGCTTTGAATGTATTTATACTTGACATTTAGACGGCTAAATGGTAAATATGATTCCTATGATTGAGCGTATGTTTTGGATACAACGGATTCAGAAGGCTTGGGAAAAGCGACCGATTGTATGGCTATCCGGAGTTCGCAGGGCAGGGAAGACAACCTTAGCCCAGATGTTTCCCAAAGCAGTCTATCAAAATTGTGATCTGCCGTCGGTGGTACGTCGATTAGTCGATCCGGAATCTTTCTATGACAGCCTCGATAAAGGGACCATCGTTATCTTTGACGAGGTCCACCGCTTAGAGGACCCGAGCCGTTTATTGAAAATTGCGGCAGATGCGTATCCTCATCTGAAAGTACTCGCAACAGGCTCTTCCACATTGGCGGCTACTAAAAAATTTCGCGATAGTCTGACGGGACGAAAACACATGATCTATTTGCCGCCAGTGCTCTGGAGTGAATGTATAGACAACTTCAACATAAAAGAACTGGACCGTCGGTTACTCCATGGAGGGTTGCCGGAACCCTTGCTGTCGGAAACGAAGAATGTAGCTTTTTTTTCGGAATGGATGGATAGCTTTTATGCCCGGGATATTCAGGAGCTTTTCAATATCCGCAACCGTACTGGTTTCATGAGGTTATTGCATTTGTTGTTACGGCAAAGTGGAAGTCTCATAGATTATACCAATCTGGCTCGGTTAAGTGATTTAAGTAGACATACTGTAAAGGCGCATGTGGAAGCCATGAGTATTGCCCATGCGGTATTCTTAGTCCCTCCATTTCAGGGAGGGGGCCGGCGCGAAATTACGCGCAGACCCAAATGCTATGCCTTTGATACAGGTTTTGTCACGTTTGTCAAGGGTTGGGACAGTATTCGGGAGGATGACCGAGGTCTTTTGTGGGAACATCTGGTGCTTGATACCCTGCGCACAGCCGTTGATGATCGCAACTTGCTTTACTGGAGGGATAAATCCGGACGAGAGGTAGATTTTGTGATTAAAGGTCGAGGACAACAAGCAGAGGCTATTGAATGCAAAATCAATCCCGATCACTTTGATCCTGCTAATCTTAGTGTATTTCGCTCTCTATATCCTGAAGGGGGGAATTACGTGCTGAGTCCCAATATTAAATCCTCTTATCAGCGACGTTATGGGAAACTCCTGGTGCATTTTATTTCGATCAACCAGCTTTTTGAAATTGCATAGCGGGGAAAAGGCAATATTCAGTTTTATGCACGTATTGTATGAACGGTCATCAAATGTGTTCATAGACAGCAATGTTTTCTCTATGATAGTAGACGATATGGAGATATAATGAAAGCAAGAGAAGAAAAACTAACGGACATTCCTTTGGAAATTAGAGATGAGGAGGCTCTTGTAAAAGCAGTCGCTAAAGCCATAGCGGCTCACAAGAGAGCAGGGCATCCCATTGTAATCTGGCGAGATGGGAAGGTCGTCAAGATTCCTGCCGAGCAAATCCAAGTCCGTGAACAGGCAGCGGAATATAAGACACGTGAGAAAAATGACATTTAAAAAACTTGTATAGCTTGATATTAAAAATAATGCCAGGCACCTTTTGGGGATGAATTATCCAATAAAAATAACTTGGGGTCTGTGATTAGAAGGATGGCAATTGCTTCATCAGAATAAGTGTGGGGGTAAAGGCAAGGCAATATTCGGTTTTGTGCACGTATTGCATGTCCCGGTTAATTGAGGGTTGCAGGGAGTAAACAATAATGAAATTAGATGAGATAGGCATCTGGTCTGAGATTAAGCTGAACATTGTTAAAGAATATGCGAGCGCATTTACAACAATAATGAAAAGCAAGGAGTGGTGTAAGGGATATGCATATATCGATGCCTTTGCTGGCGCGGGAGTCCATATCCGACGAAAAACGGGGGAGTTCGTTCCGGGTTCTCCTTGGAACGCCCTTGAGATTGACCACCCTTTTACAGAGTATCACTACATAGATATTGATAAGGAAAAAACAGAAGTCCTTGAGATGCTGACTCGCGAAAAATTCAACGTTAAAATTTACCAGGGAGACTGCAACGAGATATTAACAGAAAAAATCTTGCCCTCGCTCCCTTATAGAAGTTATAAAAGAGCCTTATGTATTCTGGACCCTTACGGCTTGCATCTTCACTGGAAAACGATCATGGAAGCAGCCAAATTAAAAACGACTGAAATCTTTTTAAACTTTCCTTTGATGGATATGAATCGGAATGTACTGCATAAGGATTTGCTATCAGCAGACCCGGAGCAAATAGAACGAATGAACCAGTTTTGCGGAAGTGAAGACTGGCAGGAAATTTTATATAAAAAAGACAACCAGATGAATCTCTTTGGAGATATATATCGAGTCAAAGTTGTTGACAGCAATGCTAAGCTTGGGGATTGGTTTAAAAAGGAAAGATTGCAAAAAGCTGCGGGATTCAAATTCGTTCCGGAACCCATGCTCATGAGAAATAGTAAAGGCGGGCCTTTATTCTTTTTGTTTTTTGCTTCGCACAAGGAAACAGGCGAAAAAATTGTAACCGAGATTTTTGATAAGTACAGAAAGAAATATTTATGATGCCTACAATGCCGAAGGAAAATCCGATGCAGGAAATGGGACATGAAAATTTAGTTCAAGAAGAGAGCTTGGCATATAATCTAGAAGAAACGCGGGAACCACTTGTGAAGGAATTGTGGGCAATCCAGAGTATGGGCAAGAAATCGAGGGCTGAACAAATGGCAGGCTGCGCCGGGTTACCTTTAATCTGGCTGGATAAAATGCCGGGGATTAATGGCGAAAGAGGAATAGAAAAGGTTCGAGCGGAAAGAAACGTGCTTCTATTGCGTGACAGGGTAAGTCCCTTTATTGAACAGTTTCAGCATCCGATTGGACGATGCACGAAATTCTATAAGCTGACAGCTTATAATAACTGCAATTTCTGGTGCGAGTATTGTTATCTCTATTTGACTTTCCGAACACAGCCTATTTCCACTCACTTTATAAATTATGAGAAAATGTTTGATGAAATCGAAAA
>WOUX01000306.1 GCA_009773075.1 bacterium
AGCACAGCAATATTTTCAGCGAGAAGAGTTCGATCGCGTAGCACGCATGATGGCTGGGGCCCTGGAGAAAAATCCACAGAGTATACCGCTTCAGTTTAACTATGTAGCAGCCCTTTCTATGTTAGGCTATTTAGATTATGTCTGGAGGATATCATGTTACATAGTGGCACAATTGATTAATACGGAAGATCATCCCTGGACGGAGAAATTTTTTGATAATATGACCAGGTTATTCTTCACTATTACTCATTCAGATCGTGGAGAAAAGGAGATGACCCATAATGGGAAAAGATATCCCCTTATTCGACATCGTGGGCTTCCACCCCCAGATTATCAAGTTATCTTCCCATTTTCAGAACAGAAGATTAGCCTTTGTATGATTGCCAGGAATGAGGAAAACTGCATTGCTAAGGCGCTAGAAAATGTTAGAGATTATGTAGATGAGATTATTCTGGTGGATACTGGTTCAACCGACAAGACCTGCCAGATTGCTTCTTCTTATGGGGCTAAGATTTATCATCATCCATGGAATGATGATTTCAGTGAGAGCAGGAATTACAGCTTAAGTTATGCTACCGGAGATTGGATTATAGTTTTGGATGCAGACGAGGCCATTAATTATTTAGATCTCATCTATTTGAAAGAACTATCAGCACAAAAAGGCCAACATGCCTATTCAGTCCGGCAACGGCATTACATTAATGAACGAAATGCTCTAGGTTTAATCGAAAATGATGAATGGTATAATGAAAGTATAGGTTATGCCGGATGGCTAGAGAATATCATATGCCGATTTTTCAGAAGGAATCCTCAAGTCTATTTTAAGCGTCCAGTTCATGAAGCCTTAGAATATAGACTAAAAGAGTTAGGTATCATGCCACTTATTCTTCAAATACCAATCCATCATTATGGTAAACTATCACCCCTTGAGATAAGAAATAAAAAGAGCCAACAGTATATTGATATTAATAAAAAATATTTGGAAAGGGTTACAGACAGAGAGGACCTCATCTGTGGGAATTATCAGATTGGGCAGTCATTAGCTGCAATGAGAAAGCCTGAAAAAGCTCTAGCCTATCTGGAGGAGGCTGTCAGGCTAATAAATCAAGGAGAGCCATTCAAAGGAAACGATTCTCAAGGAGGGCCGGTAGTGGCTCTCTCAACTCTATATGTAATGTTAAATCGTCCACTCGATGCTTTGAAGCACCTAAAAAGACAGGTTGAGATAGAACCTAAAAATGATGATTACTGGCTTGCTTTGGCACAGGTCTACATTCAGCTAAAAGATTTTCATGCTTTCTGTCAAAGTTTAGATAAATGTTTATCATTGAACCCAGAGAATGAGAAAGCAAATAGGATGAAAGAAAACCTGACTAAGGAGTTTCATGAATTCAATACCTACAGAGAAGTCGTATAAAGATATTTCAGGTTAGATATACCGATTTTGATAAACGGTGGCGTTTATACTGGATGAGAAAATTTAATAAATGGTGTACACCCTTGCTGATTGCATAAGAACAGTCGAAACAGATACCCATGGATGTTTTTGGGGATGATTTATAATGAATAATGGCAGTAATAAATGTAGTATTTGTGGAAGTAAGAGTAGGCGTTTGTGCTTGGCTACTGATAAGATGATCTGTACTTCCTGTTGTGGGTTAAAGAGGGGGACTCAGATTACCTGCAGCAGTGAGTGCCGGTACTATCCGTTTAGTATCAATGGATATGATTTATGGCTTAGAATAGACGATATTCTTGCCAACAAGATGCTTGATTATGTCGTTGCAAATTACGGAAAAGATGAATTCAAGACCATTATTGAGGATATGGATTTTGATACTGAGAATGCCGAAGAAATGGATGCCACGGCAATAGGTTCAGCGGTTTATTATGCACTTTTTATCAAGCGGAACAGTGATAATAAAACTCTGGTTGAGAAATGGAAAGCTGAAGGATGGCCAGGGCTTAATAACGATGAGTGTAAGATGATGGAGTGCCGGATTAACAATAGCTATGCCACCATTATTGAAATACAACGAGTCCTGGACCATCAGGCTATGGAATGTATTGACCTTTTTGATGAAGAACGGGGAAAATTCATTCTGCTTGACCGTAGCACAGCAAGCCGGACCACAATACGTTTCACCCGGCTTCTAACCTGGCTTGTTCACTATCCTCATTTTAGCCGTATGGCTATTAATGAGGTATCTCTTAAACGTAAAGGACTAACTATAAAAGAGTATTTATCTGAAAACTTCGGTTCATTCTATAAGTCTGTGTTTGAACTGGCACACGAAAAGCAACTTGCCATGCTGAACAATATGGATATGCATCAGTGCAAAGCCTTTTATGAGATAGATGCGACTAAATTCGATGAAGTTAAAGCTATCCTGGATAAATATCCTGATTTTGAGGTCCGCGAGAAGCATCATGATGAGATGGAGTTTCCCGGGACATATTATTACAGCTGGCTCAGACGCGGGGAGTCAAAAGAGTTAGAAAAAGAAATGTTACCAGCTTTTCAACATAAGGATGAAAGCGAGGGAGTAGGTACTATTGGGAATGTCAGCCTCTATCCAAGGGAACTTGTTATCGAAACATTTTCTAAACAGAAATATGCTTTTACCAAGAAAATGGTAGATAAATATTTTGGAGGACTGGTTACTTTAAAAAATGAAGAAGTTATAGATATGGCAAAACAAATGGCAGCACGTATAAAAGAAGGAAGAGGGGGTAAGCGACCTTCTGTAAAGGAAGCAGAGGAGGTTCCTTTAGAAATTGAGCAGACAGTTATGAAGAATTTTTATAAAAAGCAATATGAGAAATTCCTGGATGAAGAAATCCCTGCTTTAGATGGTGTAACGCCGCGACAAGCAGCAGAGGATCCAAGGATGCGGCCGAAGTTACTTGACCTTATGAAAGAGCATTTAAAAGGAATTGAAAGGCATAATCGAAATCGTAATCTGGGATTAGATATTACCTGGGTGCTGGATGAGTTAAAGTTGCCCGAATTGAAATAAGTAGAAATATATTTAGAAAAAAGGATTTATCAGCAGGCTGCCGCGAAAGGCCAGATCTATCAACGTTTTGGTTTTACCAGAGAGGTTGCCATATTTAAAATAGGTTGTTGAAATGATTGTCATGATGGGTGATGCCATAGAATATAAAGACGAAGAAATTTAGTATGGAAAAATATAGAGCTGAATTCACAAATGAGTATGGAGAAGATTGGGTTTTTGAATATGATTATTCTACAGGGACAGGTCTACTGAAGGGTTCAGATATTGATTGGATCTCTTGTCCTGTAATTAAAGGCGGCGCTATAGGATTGAATTTAACTAAAAGCGAATTGGCCTGGATGCGTACCTGTTGGCGTGAAGCTACAGGAGATTTGCAGGAATTGGGGTAATAGACATAATTATCCAAAATGTTTGAAAAATTTAATTTTCTTAGAAGAAATAGAGGCATAGAAATCCAACCGATACAAGATTCTAATGTTTGTAAAGCCAGTATACACAGCAATTCAAATATAGATGGCGATTATAAATTTAAATTATCGGTTTGCGCCAATCCTTCTTGTAACTGCAGGGTTATAACTTTTAACCTTTTGCCTGAATCGGAGACAAAAAATAATGATTTTATAAAAGAG
>WOUX01000307.1 GCA_009773075.1 bacterium
GCTCTTCCGGAGTATTCGATGATGACTCTCTTCGTCTACTTCGGGCAGTAAGAATATCTGCAGTAACCAACTTTACGATAGAGGATAAAACGGAAAGGCTTATCAGGCAAAAAAAGGGGCTTTTGGTCGACTCTTCATGGGAAAGGATCAGAGACGAGCTATTTCTGATCCTGGATGCACCGCACGCATTCCGGCATATCGAGAAGCTGGACAGTTTAGGGCTACTGAATACCATATTACCAGAGATAAATTCCTGGAAGGATACAGACCAGGGTGAATACCACGACTATAATCTATTTGATCACGCTGTAAAAACCATAGAATTCACAGAAGCGATTTTATCAAACTTCTCTGAGTATTTTCCCGATCATACCTCCGTTCTCAAAATACACTTTGATGAAGAGTTAGAGAGAAATATTTACAGGAATAACCTTATAAAATTAATTGCCTTCCTGCACGACTCAGGAAAGGTTGGGACCAAAAGTTATGACGGTGAAAAGGTCCGGTTCTTAGGACACGACAGGGTTGGCGAAGAAATCAACAAAACCATTGCCAAGAGGCTTAAACTTGGACATAAGGCAAGAAGGGTTATTGCAAATGTAACCAAAAACCACATGCGGGTCCTAAATCTATCCAAGTCGACCAAGATCAGTCAGCGTGCCAAATCCCGTTTTTTCCGGGACATGGGTAAGGACGGGATAGACTGTCTTCTATTATCCCTGGCCGACGGGTTAGCAACCAGAACAGATACTGATGCAGGACAAACTGCCCCTCTTTTGGCTATAATACAAGACTTTTTAAGATACTATTTCGAGGAGTTGATGGGAATTCTCGAGGGGAAAGAGGTGGGAAGGATGCTGTCTATAACCAGAGAGGCAGAGATAGAAGGGCTAATATCAACTAAAGAAGAGGCAAAGGATCTGCTCAAATCATTAAACCCGCTCTAGTAAACTTAACTACGGAATCTTATTGATGAGAAGCTGTTTTTTACAAAAAATAATAAGGTCAATTCTTTTTGTCTTTATCTCCTTATCTCTTCTTTGCTTAAATCAGGTTTTTTGTCCTGATGCGGCTTTTGCTGACAGGATACGGGTGCTGATAATAGATCAAAACCACCCCAGCATCCCTGGCAAAGATGAGCAATTGGAAAAAATTGGCTATAAGACAAAAGATGCCCTCCTTAACAGAATTCATTACACAGGTGAAATTGAGGTATGGAAGGGGCAAAATGGGCTGTACTTCATAAATGAAATACCTCTTGAGGAGTATGTGAAGGATGTTGTTATAGCTGAGGTTGGAAAGAGCTGGGAAATGGAGGCAATTAAGGCACAGGCTGTTGTTGCCAGAACATATGCTGTATATCATAAAAAAGCGAAGGAAAATTCTTATTATCATCTTACCTCATCTGTGCTGCACCAAGCATATAAAGGAAACTCTCCTAATGCGAGAATAGCGTATGCAGTGGAGAAAACCTCTGGTGAGATACTCACATTTAACGGTAAACCAATAGAGGCTCTTTATCACTCAACATGCGGCGGCAAGACAGAGGTTCCTGAGAATGTATTTGGGAAAAGCTATCCCTATCTCAGGTCAGTAGAATCAAGCTGTGAGTCTTCTCCATACTGGGCATGGGAGAGAAATATCCCGCTGTCCGAGATAGAAAAGGGATTGAACATATCAGGCATAAAAGAGATAGGAATAATATCCTATACATCAACCGGCAGGATAAAGGAATTAGAGATCAATACTGAATCAGAGCAAATCACCCTTGGGTCCAATGAGTTAAGAAGACTGCTTGGCTGGCAGAGAGTTCCGAGTACCAATTTCAGCATGATAAGAGATGGCGATTCGATAATCTTTAAGGGTAAGGGTCATGGTCACGGTGTTGGTCTCTGCCAGTGGAGTACCCTTCAAATGGCAAAAAAAGGCAAAAATTACAGAGAGATCCTTTCTTTCTTTTATCCCGGAACAGAAATACAGTTATGTAAAGGGCACTGATCTTAACATCTTCTTTTAAGAAGCACTTAGAGCAAAAAGCCTGGTGGAAAGAGAGAGCTTTGAAGAAGTACCCCTTTTCGCTTCATCATACATTTTTTGACCCATCTAAGCTCACTCCATTGAAAATTCACAAACTCGCCCTTCTTGCCTGTGCGTAGCACGCAGACAGGCGGGCTCAAACATGTGAATTTTCTACATTACGCTCGCTAAGAAGGGTTCCCCAAAAAATCTATGCAATTCGCTCTCAGGGTACTTCTTCAAAGCTCTCGGCAGGTTGTGCAAAGGTTTCAAAAATTGAGTGCTTCACAACTTTGTCTGTATCGCTGCCGGCATCGAAACCGATTGACAAAGTGGAAATAAAATTGTAACTTAAAAACATGCCATCTTTTTTTGAGAGGGTTATCCTCTTCGTTGCAACCGGAGCCTATAGCGGTTATTCACCTGTTGCCCCCGGAACTGCTGGAACACTGGTTGGTGTAGGGATATACTTGATAGTTTATAGTCCCAATCCTCTCATCTATACCACTATCCTTCTCTCCATGTTCTTTCTGGCTGTACTGATTTCGGATAAGGCAGAAAAGATACTACTTGAAAATGACAGCAGACATATAGTCATTGACGAGATATTTGGATTCATGGTGACAATGGCCTTTGTTCCAAGCAGTCTCCTGTATATTGTTCTCGGTTTTTTCTTCTTCAGGGTATTCGATATATTAAAAATCTTTCCTGCCAATTTCTTCGATAAGAAGGTTAAAAATGGATACGGAATTGTGCTGGACGATTTGTTTGCCGGAATTTATGCCAACCTTCTTTTGCAGGGTGTTCGGTTTTTTGGCTTTTAATAAGGCGTAGAGCTTTGAAAAAGTACCCCCTTTCGCTTCAGCATTAATTTTTTGACCCATCTAAGCTCACTCCATTGAGAATTAACAAACTCCCCGCCTCTGGCGGGTCAAACATGTTAATTCTCTACATTACGCTGTAGTTTTTCAAAAGTCTCAGACGGACAATGCTATGAATACCGAAATTATAACCATTGGTAACGAGCTTATTTCAGGCAGTGTTATAGACACTAATTCCTCTTTTCTTGCTGAGAGGTTATTCTCCATTGGCATAGAGGTTACCAGGATAACCTCCGTGGGTGATAATGAATCGGATATTACCGATTCATTAGAGAGTGCGCTTCAAAGGTCGGAGGCGATTCTCGTTACGGGCGGTTTGGGCCCAACCCCGGATGACATCACTGCTGAGGTGGCAGCTAAAGCCCTTGGAAGAAAGCTCGTTCTCAATAAAGAGGCACTGGATTGGGTAAAGGGATTCTTTAAAAAACTAGGGTTAGAGATGTCTCCCAACAATGAA